>JBIOVC010000604.1:0-18576 GCA_044867545.1 Hyphomicrobiaceae bacterium
TTCTTGGCCGTTCCGGGCATGGCTGCTCGACTTCTCTCGCTCGTGTTGATCTGCGACGATGGCGGGTCAGCCGACGATGGGTATCGAAGCGGGCGTCCGACGTCTGTCTAACAGATGGTCACCCTCATGACAAAGTCGCCAGTGCTGATGCGCGAAACGAAGGGTGCGGTGCAGCACCGGGATGCTGGGCGGACGGAGGCAGGCGGGGTGGGGATGCTCAGTACAAAGTGCGGGCATTGGCTGGGTACGGGGTTTGCGGCACTGGTGGCGGTGATCGCGGCCATTGCCGCCGGCGGTCCGCTGCAGGCGCAGACGGCGGCGCAAAAAAGCACCGTCAGCGGATTGCCGGTGCCGAGGTTCGCGAGCCTCAAGTCGGACCGCGTCAATATGCGAACGGGGCCCGGCACCGAATATCCGACCACCTGGGTCTACCGGCGCGCGGGACTGCCGGTGGAGGTGCTCGAGGAGGTCGAGGCCTGGCGGCAGGTCCGCGACGCGGAAGGGGCGACGGGGTGGATCCTGCAGTCGCTGCTGTCGGGGCGGCGGACAGCGCTGGTGCTGCCGTGGGAGGCCAAGGCCGGCGCGCCGCCGCCGGCGGTCGAACTGCGTGCAGACGACCGGGATGGCGCGGCGATCGTGGCAACCGTCGAGGCGGGAGTCATTGCCAACGTCAGGGGCTGCGACGGGCGCTGGTGCATGGTGGCGATCGGGGAGTTCCGGGGCTACATCGAGCAGGTGAAGCTGTGGGGGGTCTACAAGGGCGAGGTCGTCAGATGACCGCCGGAGGTCCGTCATGATCGCGAGAGTGTGGCACGGATGGACGTCGCCGCAGAATGCGGATGCTTACGAGGCGCTGCTGAAGTCGGAGATCTTCAGCGGCATCGCGGCGCGGAAGATCGCCGGCTGCCGCGGCATCGAGCTTGGACGGCGCGATCTCGGGGCCGAGGTCGAGTTCGTGACCGTCATGCGCTTCGACGATCTCGATGCGGTGCGCCAGTTCGCAGGCGAGGACTACGAGCAGGCCGTGGTGCCGGCGAAGGCGCGAGCGCTGCTGTCGCGGTTCGACGCGAGGTCGCAGCACTACGAGGTCAAGACGGAGCGGTCGTTCTGAGATGGCCGGGGCAGGCGGCGCGATCACACCTTTGCGACGCGCACGACGAGGTCGACGTGCACGATGCGCGTGCCGGGCGGGGGCTGAGGAAGTCCGTCGACCCGGATAGCGTCACCCGGGATGTCGATCAGCCTGCCTTCGCTCTCGACGAAGAAATGGTTGTGGTTCGACGTGTTGGTGTCGAAGTAGGCCTTGGTGCCGTCGATCGCCAGCTCGCGCAGCAGTCCGGCCCGGGTGAACTGGTGGAGCGTGTTATAGACGGTCGCCAGCGATACGCGCTCGCCCGCGGCGACGGCCTCCGCATGCAGCATCTCGGCCGTCACATGGCGATCGCAGGTGCCGAACAGCAGTGTGGCAAGCGCCATACGCTGGCGGGTCGGGCGCATACCCGACCGCCGCAGACGCTCTGCAACATTGGCGCGCGGCGCTGCCCGTCCGCTGTGCTGATCGCTCAGATGCATGCTCTATCTGCCGGCCGCCCTGATGAAACACGACGACCCCGCTGACTAGTCAACGCAAAATATAGCGGCAACTCAGTGGGAGGGCAATGCGGCGTGTGCGGCGCGGCGGCGGGTTTGTGGCCTTCCGGCGAGGCCGGCCAGGGGCGAGCCGCGCCGGCCCCCGGGGGCTTGACGCGTCCGCCGATTGCCTTTTGAAGGGGGATCGAGTGTGATAGTAAATCGGTCGCGGCGCCTCCGAGGTGTCGGTGGGGTTTGCCGTCGGGCGCTCCTCCGGCCCCAGTTAGGCGACGCCGACGGCGTTGCAGGGGCAAGTTCCGCCGCGGGCAGGAAACAACGTAGAGCAATGGCCGAACGCCGCTCAAGCTTCGAGTATCAAGACCTGCTGGCATGCGCCCGTGGCGAGCTGTTCGGTGCCGGCAACGCCCAGCTGCCGCTGCCGCCGATGCTCATGTTCGACCGCATCTCGGCGATCAGCGAGGGCGGTGGCGCGCACGGCAAGGGACACGTGGCGGCCGAGCTCGAGGTCGCGAACAACCCGCTCTGCGAGTGGTTTTTCTCCTGCCACTTCAAGGGCGATCCCGTGATGCCAGGCTGTCTCGGCCTCGATGCGCTGTGGCAGCTCACCGGCTTCTTCCTCGGCTGGCTCGGGGCCCCGGGACGGGGTCGCGCGCTCGGCGTCGGCGAGGTCAAGTTCACCGGCCAGGTGCTGCCGACGATCAAGCGCATCGAATACATCGTCGATCTCAAACGCGTGATTTTGCGCAAGCTGAAGCTTGCCATCGCCGATGGCGTGCTCAGGGCCGACGGCCAGATCATATATACGGCTAGCGACCTGCGCGTTGGCCTGTTCGCCGTCGGCGAGCAGCCGAGCCCAGCGAGCACTTGAAGGGGACCGGAGCGGCGGTGGTGGCAGAGGGGCCGCATGTCACCCTGGGCGGCTCGCCCACGGCGAGAAAGGGCTTTTGAAATGAGACGCGTCGTCGTCACCGGCATGGGGATTGTTTCGAGCATCGGAAACAATACTCAAGAGGTGCTGGCCTCGCTGCGGGAGGGGCGGTCGGGCATCGTTCGGGCCGAGAAGTATGCGGAGCTCGGGTTCCGCTGCCGGGTGCACGGCGAGCCGAAGATCGAATGGGAATCGCAGGTGCCGCGCAAGCCGAAGCGCTTCATGGAGGCGGGCGTCGCGTGGAACTACATCGCCATGGACCAGGCGATACGGGACGCCGGCCTGTCGGAAGCCGAGGTCAAGCACGAGCGTACCGGCCTCATCATGGGCTCGGGCGGTCCCTCCACGCGGGCGATCGTGCACGCGGCCGACGTGACGCGGACCAGGGAGCCGAAGAAGGTCGGCCCGTTCGAGGTGCCGAAGGCGATGTGCTCGGGCCCATCCGCCGCCCTGTCGACCGCCTTCCAGATCCACGGCGTCAACTACTCGATCTCGTCGGCATGCGCGACCTCGGCGCACTGCATCGGCAATGGCGCCGAGCTGATCCAGTGGGGCAAGCAGGACGTGATGTTCGCGGGCGGCTGCGAGGAGCTCGACTGGACGCTCTCGGTGATGTTCGATGCGATGGGCGCGATGTCGTCCAAGTTCAACGACACACCGGCGAAGGCGAGCCGGGCCTATGACAAGAGCCGCGACGGGTTCGTGATTGCGGGCGGCGCAGGCGTGGTCGTGCTCGAGGCGCTCGAGCGGGCCAAGGCGCGCGGCGCCAAGATCTACGGCGAGGTTGCCGGCTATGGGGCGACGTCGGACGGATTCGACATGGTGGCGCCCTCCGGAGAAGGTGCTGCCCGGTGCATGCGCCTCGCCATGCAGGGCAACAACGGCAAGGGCACACCGCGGATCGACTACATCAATCCGCACGCGACCGCGACGCCGGTGGGCGATCAGCGGGAGGTCGATGCGATCCGCACCGTGTTCGGCTCGCGCATGCCGGCGATCTCGGCCACCAAGTCGCTGACCGGACATTCGCTCGGGGCGAGCGGCGTCCAGGAGGCGATCTACTCGATGCTGATGATGAACAACGGCTTCATCTGCGAGAGCGCCAACATCGAGGAGCTCGACCCCGAGTTCGGGGACGTGCCGATCGTCCGGGAGCGGCGCGACAATGCCGCGCTCAACTGCGTGATGTCGAACAGCTTCGGGTTCGGCGGAACCAACGCGACCCTCGTCATCTCCCGCTATGATGGATGAGGTCCGTGCGGCGAGAGACTTCGATCCGAGCGCCCCGCGCGGGTCATCCCATAAACTCGAGTTTTCCCAGTTGAGTACGGAGGCGGCTCGCATGACGGCCACCGACATAGCTAATCCTGGTCCGCTGATGGCCGGCAAACGTGGCCTCGTCATGGGGGTCGCCAACGACCGTTCGATCGCCTGGGGCATCGCCCGCGTGCTCGCCGGCCAGGGTGCGAAGCTCGCCTTCACCTATCAGGGCGAAGCCTTCGGGCGCCGCACCATACCGCTCGCGAAGTCGGTCGGCTCGGATGTGATCGTGCCGTGCGACGTCAGCGATCTGGCGAGCGTCGACCAGGTGTTCGCCGAGATCAAAAAAGCCTGGGGCAGCCTCGACTTCGTCGTTCATGCGCTGGCGTTCTCCGACCGGCGGGAACTCGCCGGGCGCTACGCCGACACGACGCGGGAGAACTTCATCAACACGATGGTGATCTCGTGTTTCTCGTTCACGGAGGTTGCCAAGCGAGCCACCGAGCTGATGCCCGGCAGCGGCTCGCTATTGACGCTCAGCTACAGCGGCTCGATGCGCTGGGTGCCGTCCTACAACGTGATGGGTGTGGCGAAGGCCGCGCTCGAGGCATCGGTTCGCTACCTCGCTGCCGACTTCGGGCCGAGGGGGATCCGCGTCAACGCGCTCTCGCCAGGGCCGATGCGGACGCTTGCCGGCGCCGGCATCTCGGATGCGCGACTGATCTTCAACTACCAGAAGGAACATTCGCCGCTGAAACGCACCCCGACGCTCGACGAGGTCGGCGGCTCGGCGCTTTATCTGCTGTCGGACCTTTCCACCGGGGTGACTGGCGAGGTGCACCTCGTCGACTGCGGCTACAACTCGGTCGCGATGCCTAACCTCGACGCCCTCAAGGTCCTAGAATCGGACGCCGAAGCTGCCGGCCGTCAACCATCAGACGCCGGGAAGTGATCGGCGGCCGCGCGGTCGGTGTATGATCAAGGGCAGAGATCCTGTCAGTTGCGCGCGTGGGTGTGCGATGAGAGTCACCGGAATCCTGCTGCTGTCGATGGTGTTGCTCGCGGCCGGATCGATCGATGCCCGGCTGGAGGCGCTGGAGTGGCTCAGCCGCCCGGATTGCCATGATGGCGGTGTCTGTCTCTCCAGCAAGGCATCGAGGCCGCGCGTGCGGCATGCGACCTGGCGCGGCTACCGGGACCCGAACTGCCGCTACAAGTGCACGTTCTGCGGCCCGATCAAGACCTGCGCAACGTTCTGCCGCTGATCGGACGTCCGTATCTGCCGAGGCGGGATGCGCGCCTTCGTCCCTCCATCATCTTGTTCCCCATTAGATCGATTTCCCTGCTAGATCGATCGTCTTTCCGCTCCGGGACGAGTCATGATCGGCGTCTTCGACTCTGGTATCGGCGGCCTCACGGTGCTGCGTGCGCTGGTCCAGCGCTTCGGCAGCGTGAGCTTCCTCTACGTCGGTGACCATGCCCACGTTCCCTATGGGGGCCGGCCGTCAAAGGAGGTCGTCGAGCTGACGCGCGCCGGCGTCGAGCTGCTGTTCCGGCGCGGTGCGCGGCTGGTCATGCTCGGCTGCAATACGGCGACGGCCGTTGCGGCGCGGACGCTGCAGCGGGACTGGCTGCCGCGGTCGGAATGGCGCGGGCACAACGTGATCGGCATCGTTGCGCCGACGGTCGAGGCGGCGACGCAGACGCCGTGGGCGGTCACCAGCCCGCAGTACCCGCAGAAGTACAATTCCGATGTGATCGCGGTGTTCGGGACGGAGCGGACGGTCGCATCTGGTGTGTACCCGGAGGAGATCAGGAAGCGCTGTCCGCGCGTCACCGTCGTGCAGCAGGTCTGCGGCGAGCTCGTCGATGCGATCGAGCGGCGGGCGGCGGGGGATGATATCGACGGCCTCGTCGCGGCCGGCGTCGCGGGTCTGCTGCGCCAGACCGAAGGCGTGCCGCCGCATCGTGCCATCCTGGGCTGCACGCATTTTCCGGTCGTCGCCGATCGCTTCCGGCATCACCTGCCACCGTTCACCCGGCTGTTGTCGCAGCCCGAGATCGTCGCCGACAGTCTGGAGGACTACCTGACGCGGCACCCGGAGTATCTGGTTCCGGACGAGCCGCCGGGCGTCACGCTACTGACGACGGGAGATCCGCGTGCGGCCGGCTCCGCTGCGCGGGTGTTCTGGCCCGATGCGCCGGGGTTCGAGCGGGCGTGAGCGCGGCTAGGAATGCTCGCGCTCGAGCGCGACGGTCATGGATTCGCGGCGTGAAATCGCGATCATCAGCCAAGCCGCGAGGCAGATCGCAGCGGAGGCGGTGAAGGCCAGCCGCAGCCCCAGGACCTCGGCCAGCGGGCCAATGACGAGCGCGCCGGCGGCCGGCATGCCGCGGAAGATGAACGCGTAGAGGCTCATCACGCGGCCGCGCATGGTGTCGTCGACGGCGGACTGCACCAGCGCCTGCGTGCTGGTCGACATGCTGTTGATCGCAAAGCCGAGGAAGATCGTGAAGATAAAGGCGATCCACAGCTCGCCGGTGGCGACGAAGCCGAACATCGCCAGCGATTGGCAGAGAAATCCGAGAACCGCGACCTTCGTCAATCCGGAGGTCCGGCCGTAGACCGCGATCCAGGTGGCGCTCACGGTCGCACCGACGCCGATGCCGGAGGTCAGCCATGCGAGGCCGACGGCGCCCGCCTCGAATACCTGGCCGGCGAATCCCGGCAGCATGTCCTGGACGGGTCGCATGCAGGTGCCGGTGAACGCGAGCAGCAGAAACATCGGACCGATGCCCGGGTGCTTGCGGACGTAGGTCAGGCCCTCGGCGACGTCGGACAGGATGTTGCGCGTCCCGCGTGGCTTGCGGACGGGCGGCGGCAGGTCGAGGAAGAACAGCGCGGTCAGGAACACGCCGGCGCCGAACACGTGCGCGATGAAGGTGCCGCCAACGCCGAACAGGGGAATGACGAAGGCCGCCAGGGCCGGACCGACGAACCGCGAGCCGTTGAAGAGCGCGGAATCGAGGGCCAATCCGGTCGCCAGCTCGCTGCGCGGTATGGTCGCTGGAACGAGCGCGTGGCGTGCGGTCGATGCGAATGGGTGCACGCAGCCGAGCAGCAACGAGAGCACGAACAGCAGCTCGATGGTCATCCAGCCGTTGATCGTCAGGATGGACAGGGCAAGCGACTGCGCGATAGTGAGCGCTTCGGCGATCTTCTGCTGGAGCAGCGGGTTGTAGCGGTCGGTGATGGCGCCGGCGAACATGGCGAGCAGCAGCATCGGCGCAAGGTCTGCGGCGGCGACGATGCCGAGCCAGGTCGGTGAGTAGGTGAGCTCCCAGGCGAGCCAGCCTGTCCCGACGCGGTGCATCCACGTCGTCACCAGGCTCGGCGTCATGCCACCCATGAAAAGGGCGTAGTTGCGATAGGTCCAGACGCGAACGATCGGCTCGAGCGACATCAGGTCCCGTTTCCTCCGCCGCGGGCTATTCTGCTTGAGCGGGCTCTCCCGCCGTTACCGCTGGCGTCTGCCGGCAGAGCGTTCGTTTCATGCAAAAACGCCCCGACCGATCCGGTCGAGACGTTAGGGCCGATTGGCGGCCGGGTCGAGAGCGCGCCGGGATCAACCCCCGCGCCGCCGCTCCCTGCGGTCGCCGCCGCCACCGCGGTCGCGGCGGGGCGGGCGCTCGCCGCCGCCCTGGTCCTCGGGCTCGCCTTCGGCGCGCGGTATCTCCTTGCCGGTCTCCTGGTCGACGATCTTCATGGAGAGGCGGACCTTGCCGCGGTCGTCGAAGCCCAGGAGCTTGACCCAGACCTCCTGGCCTTCCTTCACCACCTCGCTCGGATGGTTGGGGCGGCTGGTGGAGGTGAGCTGCGAGATATGGACGAGGCCGTCCTTGGCGCCGAAGAAGTTCACGAAGGCGCCGAACTCCATGATCTTGACGACCTTGCCCTTGTAGATCTGGCCGACCTCCGGCTCGGAGGTGATCGACTTGATCCGGTTCAGCGCCGCCTCAATCGACTCGCGCTTGGCGGCGGCGATCTTGACCGTGCCGTCGTCCTCGATGTCGATCTTGGCGCCCGACTCCTCGACGATCGAGCGGATCACCGACCCGCCGGAGCCGATCACCTCGCGGATCTTGTCGGTCGGGATCTTGATGGTCTCGATGCGCGGGGCATGCTCGCCGAGCTCGGCGCGGGACTCGCCAATCGCCTTCGCCATCTCGCCCAGGATGTGCATGCGGCCCTCACGCGCCTGCTCGAGTGCCACCCGCATGATCTCCTCGGTGATGCCGGTGATCTTGATGTCCATTTGCAGTGAGGTGACGCCAATGTCGGTGCCGGCGACCTTGAAGTCCATGTCGCCCAGATGGTCCTCGTCGCCCAGAATGTCGGAGAGCACTGCGAACGAGTTGCCCTCCTTGATCAGGCCCATTGCGATGCCGGCTACGGGCCGCTTCAGCGGGATGCCGGCGTCCATCATGGCGAGCGAGGCGCCGCAGACGGTCGCCATCGAGGAGGAGCCGTTCGACTCGGTGATCTCGGAGACAACGCGGATCGCGTAGGGAAACTCCTCGGCCTTCGGCACCAGCGGATGCACGGCGCGCCAGGCGAGCTTGCCGTGGCCCACCTCGCGGCGGCCGGGCGAGCCCATGCGGCCGGTCTCGCCGACCGAGAACGGCGGAAAGTTGTAGTGCAGGAGGAAGCGCTGCTTGTGCGTGCCCTCGAGGCTGTCGATGTACTGCTCGTCCTCGCCGGTGCCGAGGGTGGCGACGACAAGGGCCTGGGTCTCGCCGCGGGTGAAGAGCGCTGAGCCGTGGGTGCGGGGTAGGACGTGGACCTCGGAAAGGATCGGCCGCACGGTCTTCAGGTCGCGGCCGTCGATGCGGCGGCCGGTCGAGACGACGGTGCCGCGCATGATCTCCATCTCGACCGCCTTGAAGGCGCCGGAGAGCAGGATCCTCTCTGCGTCGTCGCCCTCGGGTAGCGGGATCTCGGTGAAGACGCGCTCCTTGACCGCATCGACCATCGCGTAGCGCTTCTGTTTCTCGGGTGTCGAGAACGCGGCCGTGAGGTCGGCCGCGGCGACGGCGCGCACGCGGTCGTGGTACTTGGCGACCTCCGGTGCCTTGAAGTCCCACGGCTCCTTGGCGGCCTTCTCGGCGAGCTTGATGATCGCCTGGATGACCGGCTGGAAGTGCTTGTGGCCGAACATCACCGCCTCGAGCATCTGCATCTCGGGCAGCTCTTGGGCCTCGCTCTCGACCATCATCACGGCGTCATGGGTGCCGGCGACGACGAGGTCGAGCTTGGTCTCCTGCATCTCGTCGATCATCGGGTTGAGGACGAATTGGCCCTCGATCAGGCCGACGCGGGCGGCGCCGATGGGGCCGAGGAACGGCACGCCGGAAAGCGTCAGCGCGGCGGACGCCGCGACCATGGCGACGATGTCGGGATCGTTCTCGTTGTCGAAGGAGAGCACGGTGGCGATCACTTGCGTCTCGTGCTTGAAGCCATCGACGAACAGCGGACGGATCGGGCGATCGATGAGGCGCGAGGTCAGCGTCTCCTTCTCGGTCGGGCGGCCTTCGCGCTTGAAGTAGCCGCCGGGGATCTTGCCGGCGGAGTAGGTCTTCTCCTGGTAGTGAACGGTCAGCGGGAAGAAATCCAGGCCCGGCTTGGGGCTCTTCTCGGCGACGACGGTGGCGAGCACGCTGGTCTCGCCGTACTGGGCGTAGACTGCGGCGTCGGCCTGGCGGGCCATATGGCCGGTCTCGAGCTTGAGCTTGCGCCCGCCCCACTCAATTTCCACACGATGGATGTCGAACATGTGCTGTCTTTCGTTTCGGTCGAATGTCGCGTCGTCGATGCCGGGTGCCGGCAGCTCGCTTGCCTGGGACGCGATGCAGGCGCCGCCAAATCGCTGCCCGAGCCGGAGGCGGCCTCAGAGCCGGCTCGGAATGTCCTATGCGCCCTAGCGCCGGATACCGTGCTTCTCGATGATCTGCTGGTAGCGCGCCGCGTCCTTGGCCTTGACGTAGTCGAGCAGCCGGCGGCGCTGGCTCACCATCTTCAAGAGGCCACGGCGCGAGTGGTTATCCTTCTGGTGCTGCTTGAAGTGGTCGGTAAGCCCGTTGATGCGCTCCGTCAGAATGGCGATCTGCACTTCGGGCGAGCCGGTATCGTTGGCCTTGGTAGCATTGTCCTTGATGAGCGCAGACTTGCGCTCAGCCGTAAGCGACATCGATATTTCCTTTCTATTTCAAGTGTTTGATTTGAGCGAAGCCTCGTGCGGCCACAGCCGGGATGTCGTCCAGCGGGGTCACAGTCCAAGCGCAATGCGCTGGTCCGCCAGCGCGGCTTATACAGCATCGGATGGGGAAAGCGAAGCGATTGTAGGGGTGTCCGGAGCGCCTCTTCAGGTCCAGTTGAACACCCGCGAGGGGCGCATTTCGCCGGCCTCGATCTCGCAGATCGCAACGAGCTGGCCGCGCGACGTGGCGAAGGCCGGTCCCGACAGTATCGGCGCGTCCCGGCCGCGCAGGAGTATCGGCTGGCCGTTCGCAAGGCGCGCGGCGTCGGCCTGCGACACGCTGAGCGGCTCGAGTCCCCCGAGGGCGGTTTCAATCGGCAGAAGGATTTCCGCCAGTGCTGCGGCACCACCCTTGCCGGCGCGCTCCTCCAGCTCCTCGATAGTGACGGCGTGCCTCTCCTCGAATGGGCCGACGCGGGTCCGGCGTAGGGCGATGACGTGACTGAGGCAGCCGAGCGCGCGTCCGATGTCCCTGACGAGTGCGCGCACGTACGTGCCCTTGCCGCATTCGGCCTCGAACACCGCGGTCGCGTGATCGGGTAGGTCCGTGAGCCGCAAGTCGTTGATCGTCACAGTGCGCGGCTCGAGGTTCACGGTCTCGCCCTCGCGCGCCAGATCGTAGGCCCGCTGGCCGTCGATCTTGATCGCAGAGTAGCGCGGCGGCACCTGGCTGACGACGCCGGTGAAGCGGGGGATCAGCGCGCGGATCGCCGCTTCGTCCGGGAGCTCGCCGCTGGTCGCCGTCACGGCGCCCTCGGCATCGTCGGTGTCGGTCTCCGCGCCCCAGCGGACCGTGAAGCGGTAGGCCTTTGCGCCATCGACCGCGAACGAGACGGTCTTGGTTGCCTCGCCGAGGGCTATCGGCAGGATGCCGGTCGCCAGCGGATCGAGCGTCCCAGCATGTCCGGCCTTCCGTGCATTGAAGAGCCTGCGCACGGCGCCGACCGCCTGCGTCGAGGTCATCCCGGAACGCTTGTCGAGCACGACCCAACCGTGCACGGGACTGCCTTTGGACCTGCGTTGCATGCCGGGTCTTGAAGCTCAACTGCCGAAGCGAAGACGCGATGACGGGTGGCTCATTTCTTCTCGATGTCCCGGCGTACCTCGGGGCTGTCGAGCAGCCGATCGATGCGGGCAGCCTCATCGAAGGTCTCGTCGAGCCGGAAGCGGATGTCCGGCGCGAACTTGAGGTTGACCGCCCGCGCGATCTCGCCGCGGATGTAGCGCTTGTTGGCGTCGAGCGCCTCGAGGACCGGCCGTGCATCGAAGCCGCCAAGCGGGATCACGTAGACGGTGGCGAGCCGCAGGTCCGGCGTCAGCCGCACCTCGGGAATGGTGATGACGTGGCTCGCGATCACGTCGTCGTGGATGTCGCCGCGCGTCAGCAGGTCGGCGACCTTGTGACGGATCATCTCGGCCACTCGCAGCTGGCGCTGCGATGGGCCGGCGGTCCTGGCGCTTGATTTGCTGCTCATCGTCTCAAAATGCGGCGGCCTCGGCGCGCCGTACTGCTAGAGCGTGCGCGTCACCGTCTCGACGTTGAAGCACTCGATGACATCGCCCTCGCGAAGGTCCTGGAAGTTCTCGAAGCCGATGCCGCATTCCTGGCCGGCCAGCACCTCGCGCACGTCGTCCTTGAAGCGCTTGAGCGTCGAGAGCTTGCCCTCCTGCAGGATCACCACGTTGTCGCGGATGAGGCGAAGACGCGCGCCGCGCTCCACCTTGCCGTCGGTGACCCGGGCGCCGGCAACCTTGCCGACCTTGGAGATGTTGAACACCTGCAGGAGCTCGGCATGACCGAGGAAGACCTCCTTGCGGGTCGGCGCCAGCAGGCCCGACATGGCCGCCTTCACCTCGTCCACCAGGTCGTAGATGACATTGTAGTAGCGGATCTCGAGCCCGAGGCTGTCGGCCAGTTGCTTGGCCTGCTGGTTGGCGCGAACGTTGAAGCCGATCACGATCGCCTTCGACGCATTGGCCAGTGCCACATCCGATTCGGTGATGCCACCGACGCCGGTATGAATGAGCCGCGCCTCGACCTCGTCGGTCGAGATCTTTTTGAGCGAGCCCGTGATTGCTTCCACTGAGCCCTGCACATCGCCCTTGATGACGAGCGGGAACTCCTTTCTCCCGGCGTCCTTGAGCTGCTGCATCATGCCTTCGAGCGTGCGCGGCGTGCCGGCGGAGCCCAGCGTATCGCGACGCTTCCTGACGCGGTAGTCGGTGATCTCGCGGGCGCGCGCCTCGTTCTCGACGACCGAGAACTCGTCGCCGGCCTCGGGCGCCGAGTCAAAGCCCAGTACCTCGACCGGGACCGAGGGACCGGCCTCCCTCACATTGACGCCCTTGTCGTCGATGAGGGCACGCACGCGGCCCCAGGCCGTGCCGGCAACCACGATGTCGCCGACCCGGAGCGTGCCGCGCTCTACGAGCAACGTGCCGACGGGGCCGCGGCCGCGCTCGAGCTTGGCCTCGATCACGTAGCCGTTGGCGGTGCGGTTCGGATTGGCCTTGAGCTCGAGGATCTCCGACTGCAACACGATCGCCTCGAGCAGCTTGTCGAGGTTCGTGCGCTTGATGGCCGAAACCGGCACGTCGAGAACATCGCCCGACATGCTCTCCACCACGATCTCGTGCTGGAGCAGCTCGGTGCGCACGCGGTTCGGGTCGGCGTCGGGCTTGTCGATCTTGTTGATGGCGACGATCAGCGGCACGTTCGCCGCCTTGGCGTGATTGATCGCCTCGACCGTTTGCGGCATCACGCCGTCATCCGCGGCCACCACCAGCACGACAATATCGGTCACCTTGGCACCGCGGGCGCGCATGGCGGTGAACGCCTCGTGGCCCGGCGTGTCGATGAACGTGATCTTGTGACCATCCTCGGTCGTCACCTGGTAGGCGCCGATGTGCTGGGTGATCCCGCCCGCCTCGCCCGCCGCCACGTTGGCGTGACGGATGGCGTCGAGCAGCGACGTCTTGCCGTGGTCGACGTGGCCCATGATGGTGACCACCGGCGCACGGGCCTCCAGCCTCTCCTCGGCGTCCCTCTCTCCGATGAAGCCCTCCTCGACGTCCGCCTCGGAGACGCGCTTGGCGGTATGGCCGAACTCGGTGACGATCAGCTCCGCCGTGTCGGCATCGATCACGTCGTTGATGGTGTGCATCTCGCCCGACTTCATCAGGAACTTGATGACGTCGACGGCGCGCTCGGTCATGCGGTTGGCGAGCTCCTGGATGGTGATCGCCTCCGGGATCACGACCTCGCGCACGATCTTGTCGCGTGGCTGGAGAATGCCCAGCTCGCGCCGCTTCTCGCGCTCGCGGCGGCGCTTCAGCGAGGCGAGCGACCGCTGGCGCTGAGACTCGTCAAAGGCATTGGTGATGGTGAGCTTGCCGCGCACCCTGGCTTCCGCCGCGCCTTTGACCGGGCTGCGCACCGCGCGTCCGCCGCCCTTGCGCTTGGCGCGCGCGTCGTCCTCGTCGCCGAGGTCGATCACGGCGGCGCTCGGCCGGGCCGTGCGCTTGGGCGCCTCGGCCTCCGGTTTTGCCGTCTCGGGCGGCTTGGGGCTCGGCCGGTCGGGCCGCGAGACGATCATAGGCCGCGTCATGCCGGCGGGTCGCGACGGCTGAGACTCTTCAGTCCGCTGCGCGGGCCGCGGCGGCGGCGGCGCGCGACTCGTGATCTCTGGGGTCTGCGGCTCCGCGCGAGCTGCGCTCTTGCCGTTGCCGGCATGGGCCGGCCGCGCTGCTTCCTCGGCACCGGCCGGGACAGGGGCCTCGTGTTCCTTCGGCTCCTCGCGCGCCTCGATGGGCTGCGGCTTGGCAAGCGCTGTCTGCCGCTCGCGCTCGATCCTGGCCCGCTCCTCCTCTGCGGTTCTCACTTGCGCCGCAGCGAGCGCCTTCGCTCGCGCGACGCGCTCCTCCTCGGAAAGCGACCGTTGCGCAGGCTGCGTCTCGGGCTGCGGCGCTGTGCCGGGGGCGGCCCGGCGCGGGGCTGCCGTGGCGGGGGCCTCCTTCAGCGCAATCTGCGCAGCACTCTCCTCGGCCTCCGGTCCGGCCAGGGTCCGCTTCTTCTTCTTCTCCACAACCACCGACTTGGAGCGGCCATGGCTGAACTTCTGCTGCACATGGCCGGACTCCACCGTGCGCTTCAAGCTCAGCGGCTTACGCACGGCCGCGGGGCGCACGGTTTTGTCAGCGGTTTCTTTCGGTTCACTCATTCCGTACCTGTTTCCCGACTTGCTTGCGACGGCACGTTGGCCGGCGAAAGCCCTCCATTAAACGTATCAGCAGCGGCCCGATAGCGCCCCAAGCGTCCGACCTCGGCAATAAACAATGCCGTGGCGCCGCCTGTGCCCAGGCACGCATGTACCACATTTGGCCGTCCCAAGGCCAAGCTCAATTGCTCGACAGTCAGCTCCGCGCACACGGTTACCGGATTTCCGGTGGCGCGCGATACTGCGTTCAGCCGGCGCTCGAGCTTGCGGTGGCCGTCTTCCGAGCCGTCGGTGCCATGCAGCAACACCCGCACGGCGCCAGAACCTATCTCGGCCTCGACCTTGGCAAAGCCTGTCACCACGAGACCGGCCTTGTTGGCAAGGCTCAGCGCGTCCATCGCACGCTTAACCAACAACCTTTCGACCTGATCGGCGAGGTCCGGCGCCACGCGGGTGCCGGTCTCGAGCGCCCGATTGAGCGCCTTGCCGCGGACTGCAGCAGCAACCGTGGCCCTGCTGCAGGCGACCCACGCGCCGCGTCCAGGCAGCTTGCCCCGGATGTCCGGAACGATCGTGCCGTCGGGCGCGGCTACGAAGCGCAGCAGCTCATCGGCAGGGCGCACGGTGCGCGTGACAACGCAGGTGCGGGCCGGCCCTTCGCCCACCGGCAACCGCTTGCTCCTGCCCGTTCTCGCGCGGCCCATCGCCCGTATGTCCGATTCGGTTCATGCCGCGGTCACGCGCGTGTGCCCGCTGCGTCCTCGGCGAGCGGCTCGGCGGCCTCCGCCTCGCTTTCGCCTGCCGCCGCCTCAGCGTCAGGCTCGGCCGGCTGCGGCGGCTCGATCCAGCCGAGCAGTACGCGCGCCGACACGATCATTTCCTCGGCTTCCGGGCGGCCGATGTCGATGCCGTCGAGGATGCCCTTGTGGCGTACGGGGTCGACGCCCTTTTCGCGCTTGCGCTCCGTCCAACCGGTCAGGTCGTCGGTGGCGCAATCGGCCAGGTCCTCGAGCGTCTTGATCCCGTTCTCGCCGAACCGCACCATCATCGCGG
Organism: Hyphomicrobiaceae bacterium; assembly: GCA_044867545.1. Classification (GTDB taxonomy): domain Bacteria; phylum Pseudomonadota; class Alphaproteobacteria; order Rhizobiales; family Hyphomicrobiaceae; genus DATLZB01. The sequence goes on from JBIOVC010000604.1 coordinate 15,366, forward strand.
TGGTGACGCCCGCGACCTTGGTCAGGTCGTCGGAGACGCCGAGCTCGCGGCGCTTGGCGTCGCGCTCCTGCTCCAGCCGCTCGAGGTACTCGCGGGCGCGGGCCTGGATCTCGGTGGCGGTGTTCTCGTCGAAGCCTTCGATGTGGGCAATCTCGCTCGCGTCGACGAAGGCCACCTCCTCGACGCTGGCGAAGCCTTCGGTGACGAGCAGCTGCGCGATCACCTCGTCGACGTCGAGGCTGTCCATGAACATCTGCGAGCGCTCGGCGAACTCCTTCTGGCGCCGCTCGCTCTCCTCCTGCTCGGTCAAGATGTCTATGTCCCAGCCGGTGAGCTGGGAAGCGAGGCGCACGTTCTGGCCGCGTCTGCCGATGGCGAGCGAGAGCTGGTTCTCCGGCACCACGACCTCGATACGGCTCGAGTCCTCGTCGAGCACGACCTTGGTGACCTCGGCGGGAGCGAGCGCGTTGACGATGAAGGAGGCCGCATCCTGGTTCCACTGGATGATGTCGACCTTCTCACCCTGCAGCTCGTTGACGACGGCCTGAACGCGCTGGCCGCGCATGCCGACGCAGGCGCCGACGGGATCGATGGAGGAATCCTTGGAGATCACCGCGATCTTGGCGCGGCTGCCCGGATCGCGCGCGACCGACTTGATCTCGACGACGCCGTCGTAGATCTCAGGCACCTCCATCGCGAACAGCTTGGACATGAACTCGGGCCGTGCGCGCGACAGGAAAATCTGGGGCCCGCGCTGCTCGCGGCGCACGTCGTAGACGTAGGCGCGGATGCGGTCGCCATAGCGCACGTTCTCGCGCGGGATCATCTCGTCGCGGCGGACGATGCCCTCGGCGCTGCGCAAATCGACAATTACGTTGCCGTACTCGACCCGCTTGACGGTGCCGATGACGATGTCGCCGGTCTTGTCCTTGTACTCGTTGAACTGGCGCTCGCGCTCGGCATCACGCACCTTCTGCACGATCACTTGCTTGGCGTTCTGGGCGGCGACGCGGCCGAAGTCGAGCGGCGGGAGCGCCTCGGAGAGGATGTCGCCGACGACGGCGTCCGGCTTCTGCTTTCTGGCGTCCTCGAGCGTGATCTGGGTCGACTCGTTCTCGACCGCCTCGACCACGGTGAGCACACGCGACAGGCGCGTCTCGCCGGTCTTCAGGTCGATCTCGCAGCGGATGTCGTTCTCAGCGCCGTAGCGCGACTTGGCGGCCTTCTGGATGGCGTCTTCCATCGCCTGGATGACGATCTTGCGGTCGATCACCTTCTCGCGCGCAACCGCGTCTGCGATCTGCAGCAGCTCGAGACGATTAGCGCTGATCCCTGCCAAAGCCATGCTTGTCTTCCTCGCTACTAGTGCGCGTCATTCCTGTACATCGGTTGCAGTGTCGTCGGCGAGCCGGCGGGCGCGCTTGGAACGCCGCAGCGTCTCGCGGACGAGGTCGTCGGTCAGCATGAGCTTGGCGTCGGCGATCTGGTCGATGGAAAAGCCGACGGTCCGCTGCTCCCCCTGATCCTCACTGTACGTCATTTTGACCTCGCCGTCCTCGACGCCCTCGAGCAGGCCGCGGAAGCGTTTGCGTCCGTCGATCGGCGACTTCAGCTCGATCTTGGCCTCGTGGCCCCGCCACTCGGCGAAGTCCGATGCTCTCACCAGCGGCCTGTCGATCCCCGGCGAGGAGACCTCAAGGCGATAGCTGCCGGGCACGGGGTCGAATGCGTCCAGCAGCGGCGAAAGCGCGCGGGAGACCTGCTCGCAATCCTCGATCCGCATGCTGCCGTCGGGCCGCTCGGCCATGATCTGCACGGTCTGGCCGTCGCGGCCGCTGACCTGGACGCGGACAAGGCGGTAGCCCATGCCGTCAAGCGCAGGCTCGACAAGAGCCGCGATCTCCCCGGCGAGGCCAGCCTCGCGATTGAGCCGCGCGTCCTCGCCCCCCTCCTGCTGCAAGGCCATTCCGCCACCAAAACCATGCCGACCGGATATAGGTGCCCACGGCCAAATACAAAAAGAGCGGACCCTTGCGGGCCCACTCTCAAGTTGAGATGATCATGAGCAATTCAAGAATAAGTGATGGCGTCGCCCAAATCAAGCGCAATTTGACACTTTTTTGGCAGGTGGGCGGCGGCGAGGCGCCTTCAGCGGCGCAGGAGGCGCACAAAGTAGCATTTGCGGCGCTCAGCAGCCGCCTTGTGTTCGTATCTGGTAGTCGGCCAATCGCTCGTGCGGGCCCGCCAGTCCTCGGGGCCGGCGGCCTGCCATATGAGGTTGGGCTCGGCCGCAACCGCCAGCAGTATCGTGCGGACATAGTCGCCGCTGTCGGTCGCGATCCGCAACTCACCCCCGGTTCGAAGACACCGCGCAATCGACGCCAGAGCAGCCGGGCCGAGCAACCGGCGCTTGGTGTGCCGGCGTTTCGGCCATGGATCGGGGAATAACACGAACACGCGGCCGATCGAGCCCGGCGGCAGCCATCTGAGCAGCGCGCGTGCGTCCTCCGCGTAGATCCTGACATTGGCGTGCGGCGCATCCTCAAGGGCGCTCAGCGCCTTCACCACGCCGTCGACAAACGGCTCGCAGCCGATGATGCCGACGTCGGGATTGTGCTCGGCTTGCCAGAGCAGATGCGCGCCGTCGCCGAAGCCGATCTCGAGCCACACGTCGCGCAGATCGGCGCCAAAGAGATCGGACAAGCTCCTGGGCGGTGGGTCGGAGAGATCAACCGCAACCTTCGGCAGGGCGCTCTCGAGCAGCGCCTGCTGTCGCGGGCTCAGCCGCCGCCGGCGCCGCCGACCATAGGACCGCAGCTCATGATCGCTGCTGCCATGGCCTGCACCCATGCCTCGTAGGTCTCCAACCGCCGATGCAATGCACGAGGATGCGCCTGTCGGCGCTAACCGCTGCGGTGCCGCACGGCATGATCGGTTCAGCCGACCGCCTTCTTGATGGCGTCAGCCAGATCGGTCTTCTCCCACGAGAAGCCGCCATCGGCATCGGGTGCGCGGCCGAAGTGGCCGTAGGCCGCTGTGCGCTTGTAGATCGGCTTGCAGAGCTGGAGCGCGCGGCGGATGCTTGTCGGCCGAAGCGGAAACAGCTCGGCCAGCACCTTCTCGAGCTTGGCGTCCTCGACCTTTCCGGTGCCGAGCGTGTCGACGTAGAGCGACATCGGGTCGGCAACTCCGATCGCGTAGGCGACCTGAA
>JBIOVC010000605.1:0-2405 GCA_044867545.1 Hyphomicrobiaceae bacterium
GGCGTGGTCCGGAACGTGGCACCGAGCTTCAGCGCCATCGCGGCCGTGACCGAGGTGCGACCGTTGACGATTCGGTTGACCACCTTCACGTCGCAGCCCAGGTGATCCGCCAGTTCCTTCTGCGTCAGCCCCAGGGGCACCCAGAACTCCTCACGCGGGATCTCCCCGGGGCTCGTTGGCTGTCGCCGCCGGCTCATCGTGTTCATCGGGTTCCTCAGTGGTGGTCGCGGAATCTCGACGTCGGCCGGACCTGCCTGCCTCCAGCGGAAGACGACCCGCCACTGATCGTCGGGCGGGCTGGATCGCGGAGTAGGCAGGTCATCACTTCCGCTCGGTGAACTTCCGCACGCGCTCGGCCGCCTCGCTGCGCCCGAACGCCTCCTCGGTGATCTCGCCTTCCAGCCGCAGCGCTCGCTCCAGCCGGTCGTCCAGGCCCTGCGAGAGGAGTCGCTTCAGCTTGCCGACCGAATAGCGCGACTTCCCGGCGACCTTGGCCGCGATCTCCAGGGCCTTCGGCAGCATCGCCTGCCTCGGGAGCACCCAGCCGACGAGGCCTAGCGCTTCGAGATCCCGGGCTGAATGCTGCTCACCGAGCACCATCAGCCGCATGGCGCGCTGATATCCGATCGCCTGCGGCAGCAGGTGGGTCACGGCGCCGGTCACGAACTGGCCCCAGTCCATCTCGGAGAAAAACGCGACGAGATCGTCGGCTGCGACCACCATGTCGCAGTTGCACAGCCATTCGAAGCCGCCGCCGACCGCATAGCCATGGATCGCACCGACCACCACCTTGTCGGAGAGCATCATCGCCCGGGTGACCGCCTGGATGCCCCCGATGTGGTCTCTGATCGCTGCGGGGCTCGCCGATTGCTCGCCGAACTCCTTCAGATCGTCGCCGGCACAGAAGGCGCGCCCCGCTCCGGTGAACACGATGACCGCGATCTCCGGATCGGCGTTGGCTTGGCGGAATGCGGCCTCGGCGTCGCGCGTCAGCGCTCGGCTCATGGCATTGAGCCGCTCCGGCCGGCTGAGGGTCACGATGCCGATCGGACCCCGACGCTCGAGGGTAACGAAGGTCATGACGACTTCCTTTCGACCAGAATCGTCTTGCCCTCGGTTCGGGGGAGGGCCTCGAAGGGAAGCATGGTCACCTCCGCGGTCGCGCCGATTGCGGCGCGCAGCCGGCGCTCGAGGTCGATGGCCGCACTCGGCCAGCGCTCGGGCGGCATGCCCTGCGCGGCTTCCGCTCGCAGCACGACGCGGTCATAGGGCCCGGGGCCGGCGAGCACGATGCGGAACTGTCCGGACGCGATGTCTCCCGCCTCCGCCACTACGCGCTGCACCGCGGTCGGAAACACGTTGACGCCGCGCACGTTGAACATGTCGTCGGTGCGGCCGGTAACGCGGAAGCGCCAGGTCGTACGCCCGCAAGCACAGGGCCGGGTGCCGGTGACGGTGAGCACGTCACGCGTCCGGTATCGCACCAGCGGCTGGCATTCCTTGGCGAGGTGGGTGCAAACCAGCTCGCCCGTCGTGCCCTCGCGGATCGGCTGGCGCTCGCCCACTGCGGGATCGAGCAACTCGACGAACACGCCGTCAGCCGCGTGAAAGTGCAGATCGCTCGTGTGCTCGCATTGGCTACCGAGGATCGACATGACCTCCGAAAGCCCGAAATTGGCGTTGCGGACCTTGAACCCCCAGGTTTCCTCCAACCGGTCGCGGAAGGTCGGGTTGTCGAGCCCGCCCTCACCGCCGAAGAGGCCGAGCGTGAGGCCCAGCGAGCGGGGCTCGCGGCCCATCTCCTCGCGCAGCACCTTCTCAAGCAAAGCCGGATAGGAAGGTGTGCAGTGGATGCCGGTGACGCCGAGCTCGGTGATCGTCTCCAGCAGCTTCCGGGTATTGCCGACACCGAATGGCACCGCGGTCGCCCCGCTCGCCTCGATGATCATGTGGTCAGTGACGCCGCCGGTCCACAGCTGATAGTTGAGGCAGTGCACGACGCGCAAGCCCGGGCGCGCGCCGGCGCAGAACATCGCCCGCCCGCCCAAGCGCGTAACCTGGTCCACGTCCTTCTGCGAGAAGGCGATGTTGAGCGCGCGGCCGGTGGTGCCCGAGGTGCGATGTATGCGCACTACTTGCTCGGGCGCACAGGCCACATGGTCGCCATAGGGCGGCCAAGCCTCCTGGGCGGCGCGGATCTCCTCCTTGTCGGTGAGCGGTAGCTCACGCAGCCCATCGAGCGTGAACGCGTGATCGGTCGCTTTGCCGAACTTCCCCCGATAGAAGGTCGAGTGGGTCCGCGTGTAGTCCCACTGCTCCCGCCACAAGCGTTCCTGCAAGGAAGCGAGCGCCTCGGGCGCGGTGGTCTCGATCTCGGGATGGAGGAAGGCGGGGCTGGTCACGTC
>JBIOVC010000606.1:0-4757 GCA_044867545.1 Hyphomicrobiaceae bacterium
CGGCGAGATCACGCCGCTGACCCGCCTCGTGCGGCCGCATGTTGCGATCATCACCACCGTCGGGCCGGTGCACCTCGAGTTCTTCCCCTCGGTCGAAGCGATCGCCGACGCCAAGGCCGAGATCTTCGCAGGGCTGGAGCCGGGCGGGACAGCGGTGGCGAACCGCGACAATCCGCATTTCGAGCAGCTCAGCGCCCAGGCGCGAGGGAAGGGAGCCGCAGTCATCTCTTTCGGTCGGAACCCGGCGGCTGACTTGCGCTGCACGAAGCTCGAGCTTCACGCCGCCGGTTCCGACATCACCGCCGAGATTGCGGGCCGGCCCCTTCGCTATTCGGTCGGCCTGCCAGGCGAGCATATCGCGTCGAACTCGCTCGCTGTCGTCGCGGCACTCCATGCGCTCGGTGTGAACGTCGAGGCCGCGGTTGCGGCGCTCGCCCGCCTCGATGCGCCGTCCGGTCGCGGCCAGCGCGTCACATTGCCGGCACCCGGCGGTGCCATTCTGCTGATCGACGAGAGCTATAACGCCAATCCGGCCTCGATGCGCGCCGCGCTCGCGACGCTTGCACTTGTTCCGCGTGAGGAATATCCCCGCCGCGTGGCCGTCCTGGGTGATATGCTCGAGCTCGGAGCCGGTGCTCGCGATCTGCATGTTGGCCTGAAGCAGGCGGTTGACGCTGCGGGTGTCGATCTGGTCTTTGCGGTAGGGCCGAACATGCAGGCGTTGTTCGAGGCGATCGAGCCAGTCCGCAGGGGCTGCTGGGCCGAACGCTCCGGCGATCTGGCGGCTCCGCTGCTTGACGCGCTCCGCGCCGGTGACGCCGTCATGGTCAAGGGCTCGTTCGGCACACGAATGGCGCCGCTCGTCGAGGCGGTTGCGCTGAAGTATGCCGGCCGGCGGCCGGTCCGGGAGGAGGATTGATGCTCTACGAGCTCGTGCAGTTCAGTGACGAGATCGGCCCGCTCAACGTCTTCCGCTATATCTCGTTCCGGACCGTGGGCGCGATCATGACGGCGCTGCTGTTCGTGTTCCTGTTCGGGCCGGCGATGATCGACACGCTCAGGATGAAGCAGGGCAAGGGCCAGCCGATCCGCACCGACGGTCCCCAGAGCCATCTCGCCAAACGCGGTACGCCCACCATGGGCGGGCTGATGATCCTCTCGGCGATCCTGGTCTCCACGCTGCTGTGGTCCAACTGGTCGAGCGGCTACGTCTGGGTCGTGCTCGGTGTGATGCTGGCCTACGGCGCCATCGGCTTCTACGACGACCTGCTGAAGGTGACGAAGCGAACGTCGGACGGCTTCTCGGGCAAGGTCCGCATCACGCTCGAGCTGGCCGTCGCCGCGATCGCCACCTATGCGCTGATGCGGCTGGCGCCCGCACCGCTGTCCGACACGCTCGCCATCCCGTTCCTGAAGAACGTGCTGATCGACTTGGGACCATTCTTCATCATGCTCGGCGTTCTGGTGATCGCCGGGGCCGGCAATTCCGTCAATCTGACCGACGGTCTCGACGGCCTCGCTATCGTGCCGGTGATGATTGCCGCTGCCGCTTTCGGCCTGTTCGCCTACATGGCTGGCCGCGTCGATTTCACCCGCTACCTGCAACTGCACTACATGCCGGGAACCAGCGAGCTCGCCATCATCTGCGGCGCGGTGATCGGGGCCGGCCTCGGTTTCCTGTGGTTCAACGCGCCGCCCGCCATGATCTTCATGGGCGACACCGGCTCGCTGGCCTTGGGCGGCGCGCTCGGAGCCATCGCAGTCGCCACCAAGAACGAGCTGGTGCTGGTGATCGTCGGCGGGCTGTTCGTGCTGGAGACGCTGTCCGTCATCATCCAGGTCGCCTCCTACAAGCTGACCGGCAAGCGTGTCTTTCGAATGGCTCCGCTGCACCATCACTTCGAGCAGAAGGGGTGGCAGGAGGCGACCGTCGTGGTCCGGTTCTGGATCATCTCGGTCGTGCTGGCCCTCGTCGGCCTCACCACGCTGAAACTGCGCTAGCGGCCGGGCATTGGACATAGTCGCAGCAGCGCATCGACCTCACAAGCGCCCCCCACCTTTGTCATCCTCGAACGCACGAGCCTCGGCGAGCGCGTTCGGGGACCCAGCGCAAAGAGCGCCGAAGGCACCATATTGTTACTGCTGCGCAGTGTGGACGCCTTCGGCGGAGTCTCATGCTGGATCCCCGAACGGCTCTGGCTGCGCCGTCGCCGTTCGAGGATGACGGAATGGAAGGGTTGCGCCAAAACGCGCGTGTCCGGGCGAGCCGGTTGGGCTTCGATCGGGCATGATCTTGCACTAGACTTTCCGCATGATTCCCATCACCACCTTTGGCCGCCGGACGGTTGCTGTATTCGGCCTCGGGGACTCCGGACTGGTCTCCGCACGCGCGCTACTCGCCGGCGGCGCGTCGGTCGCGGCCTGGGACGACAGCGAGGCGGTGCGTGCCAAGGCGGAAGCCGCGGACATCCCGCTCGTCGACCTCGCCGCCGCCGACTGGAGTGCCTTTGCCGCCCTCGTGCTGGCGCCCGGCGTCCCGCTGACGCACCCCGAGCCGCACTGGACCGTCGTCCGGGCGCAGAGCGCCGGCGTCGAGGTGATCGGCGACATCGAGCTCTTCTGCCGCGAGCGTGCGAGGACCGTCCGCCACGCGCCGTTCGTCGCCGTCACCGGCACCAACGGCAAGTCGACGACGACCGCGCTGATCGCTCACCTGCTGCGGTCCGACCGGCGCGACGTCGCCGTCGGCGGCAACATCGGCACGCCGATCCTCTCTCTCGAGCCGCCGGCCGGCAGCCGCTTCCACATCATCGAGATGTCCTCGTTCCAGATCGACCTCACGCCGTCGTTACGGCCGACGGTCGGCGTGCTGCTCAACGTCACGCCGGACCATCTCGACCGCCACGGCACCATGGAGAACTACGCCGCCATCAAGGAGCGTGTGGTCGCCTCCGCCGAGCAGCCGTGCATCAGCGCCGACGACGACTACTGCCGGGAGATCATGGAGCGATGCCGCCGCCGCGGCTTCATTCATGCATTCTCCACGCGCGAGGACTTCGAGGACGGCTATCACGTGTCCGAGGGGCGCCTGCGCTGCGACGACGCCAAGTACCGCGTATCGGAGGAGCTGGCCGACCTGACCGGCATCGGCTCTCTGCGCGGCCTTCACAATGCCCAGAACGCGCTTGCCGCCGTTTGCGTGCTGGGGGCCTTGCGCAATGCCTTCGCGAAGTCGGCGAGGAGCCGCTGGTCGAAGCCCGACATCAGCCTGAGCCGGCGCTGGTTCGAGAGCGAGGACGACTACGCCAGGCGATTCGCGGGGCGCTTCACGGCGCGGTTCATGGGCCGGCAGGCGGCCCGCCCGACCGACGCCGCACGGCGCCGTATCGCACTCCAGGCAGCGCTCGCATCGTTCCCCGGCCTCCCCCATCGCCTGGAGGAGATCGGCCGCCTCGGCAAAGTCCTCTTCATCAACGATTCCAAGGCGACCAACGCCGACAGCACCGCCAAGGCGTTGGCGAGCTTCCCAGGCGATATCCACTGGATCCTCGGCGGCCGGCAGAAGGAGGGCGGCATCGGATCGCTCGCGTCCTACTTCCCGCGCATCGCCAAGGCCTATCTGATCGGCGAGGCGACCGGCTCGTTTGCTGCCGACCTCGACGGCAAGGCAGCGTTCGAGAAATGCGGCACGCTGGCTGAAGCCGTGACAGCGGCGAGCCACGACGCCGCGCAGAGCAAGGGCGAGGAGCCGGTCGTGCTGCTGTCTCCGGCCTGCGCCTCCTACGACCAGTTCCGCAACTTCGGCGAGCGGGGCGAAGCCTTCCGGCGTCTCGTCTCGGAGCTTCCGGGCATCGAGCTGAAGCAACGGGATTCCGCATGAGGTTCTCCCGTACCGACAGAAGCCTGCTCGCATCCTGGTGGTTCACCGTCGACCGTCCGCTGCTCGTTGCCATCCTCGTGCTGATCGGCATCGGCCTGCTGCTGTCGCTGGCCGCAAGTCCGGTCGTCGCGATCAAGAAGGGCCTGCCCGCCTTCTACTTCGTCGAGCGTCATGCGGCCTACGCCGCGCTTGGCGTGGTGGCGATGCTCGCCGTCTCGCTGATGGGCGCGCGCGCGATCCGGCGCCTCGCGCTCCTGCTCTTCATCGTCTCGATCGGCCTCATGGTCCTGGTGCTGTTGACCGGCGAGGAGATCAATGGCGCGCGGCGCTGGCTGCGCTTTGCCGGCCTGTCGCTGCAGCCGTCCGAGCTCGCCAAGCCTGCCTTCGCCGTGCTCTCCGCCTGGGCCTTTGCCGAGAGCGAGCGGCGCGCCGACATGCCGGCGCTGGCGCTGGCCGTCGCTTTCTATCTGATGTTTGCGGCGCTGCTCGTGCTGCAGCCCGACGTCGGCCAGATGCTGCTCATCACGCTGCTTTGGGGCGCGCTACTGTTCCTGTCCGGCCGCCCGATCGCTTGGACCGCCGGGCTCTTGGCGGTCGGCGGCGGCGCGCTCGCGGTCGCCTACCACGTGCTGCCGCACGTACGTCTCCGCATCGACCGCTTCCTGATCCCCCCTCCGGGGGAGACCTCGCAGACCGACCGCGCCTTCCAGTCGTTTGTGGAGGGCGGCTTCTTTGGTCGCGGACCGGGCCAGGGCACCATCAAGAACATTCTTCCCGACGCGCGCACCGACTTCATTTTCGCCGTCGTCGCCGAGGAGTACGGCGTCATCGCCTGCCTGGTGCTGGTTGCGATCTTCGCCTTCGTCGTCTTCCGCGC
>JBIOVC010000607.1:0-2505 GCA_044867545.1 Hyphomicrobiaceae bacterium
CGTTACCATCCGCACGTAGGGCCGCGCATCGGGCGCTGCCACCAGCACGAAGCTGTGGCCCTGATCCATGTGCGCGCGGATCGCCTTCGTCGCCTCGGCCCCGAACTGCTCGATCAGACGCGGATCGATGTCGAACTCGATGACATCGTCCTTCTGATCGCGCTTCAGGCTCTGGTGGAACGCGAGATCCCAGCGGTTGCCGAGGCGCAGCACCTTGAGCGCACCGCCGTCCGAGAGGTCGCCGCAGATCTGCTGGGCTAGCCGCATGCGTACGTGCTCGGCAAGCTGCTCGGCGCGGCGGACGTGGGGCGCAATCTCGGCGATTGCCTCGAGCACCAGATGCAGGTTGCGGATCGAGATGCGCTCCGCCAGCAGCAGCTTCAGCACGGCCTGCAGACCGGAGTAGGAGATCTGCGACGGCGTGATCTCGTCGATCAGCCTCCGGTACTCGGGCTCGAGCCGGTCGAACAGCCCGCGCATATCCTTGTAGGAAAGCAGCTGCGCGAGGTTGTTGCGGATCACCTCGCCGAGGTGCGTCAGCAGCACCGACATGTTGTCGACCGCGGTGAAGCCTTCGCGCTTGACGTTGTTGAGGAATGCCTCCGAGACCCACACTGCCTTCATGCCGAACGCCGGCTCGCGCGCCTCATCGCCCGGCACATCCGGCCGCGGGCCATCGCCGACGATGACGAGCACGTCGCCGATCCTGAGCTCCTCGCTCGCCACGACCGTGCCGTGGATCCTGATCTGGTAGCTCTTCGGCGGGACGGAGAGATCGTCGCTGAGCTTGATTTCAGGCACGACGAATCCGTATTGCTTGGCGAACTTCCGCCGCATCTTGGCCACCCGCTGCGCCAGCTCGCCGTGCGCAGGTAGGAGCGCGCTCGAGAGCTGCTTACCGAGGCAAAGCTCGATCTCCGCCGTCCTGAGCGACTCCCGGACCGACTGGCGAACCTCCTCCTCGGCTGCCTGCTTGGCCTCCAGCGCCTTCGCCTCCTCGATCGCCCGCGCCTCCGCCTGCCGTCGCGGAATCGCATACGCGATGAAGCCCATGACGCCTGCCAGCACCGCGAACGGCAGGAACGGCAGCCCCGGCGCGAGCGCCAGCAGCAGCATGACGAGCCCCGCGACCACCAACGCGCGCGGATAGTTGCCGAGCTGCGCGAAGACCGCCTTCTCCGCCGAGCCGCGCGTGCCGCCCTTCGACACCAGCAGGCCTGCCGCCAGCGACACGATCAGCGCCGGGATCTGGGTGACGAGACCGTCGCCGACCGAGAGCTTGACGTAGACGTCGGCCGCGGTCGCAAGCGTCATATCGTGCCGGATGACGCCGATCACGATGCCCCCGAACACGTTGACCGCGGTGATGATGAGGCCCGCGATCGCATCGCCGCGCACGAACTTGGACGCACCATCCATCGCACCGAAGAACGAGCTCTCCTCCTCGAGCTCGCGCCGGCGCCGGGTCGACTCCTTGTCATCGATCAGACCGGCCGACAGATCGGCGTCGATCGCCATCTGCTTGCCGGGGATCGCATCGAGGGTGAACCGGGCGCCGACCTCAGCGATGCGGGTTGCACCCTTGGTGATGACCAGGAAATTCACCGTGACCAGGATCACGAACACGATCGTGCCGATCAGGAAGTCGCCGCTCATCACGAAATTGGCGAACCCGGCGATCACGTGCCCGGCTGCCGTGTAGCCCTCCGCCCCGTTTGATAGGATGAGCCGCGTTGTCGCGATATTGAGCGACAACCGCAGCATCGTCGCGATCAGCAGGACGGTCGGGAATGCCGAGAAATCGAGTGGCTTCTGTATCCAGAGCGCGACCATCAGGATCAGCACCGAGAACGCGATCGAGAACGCGAGCCCGAGGTCGATCAGCGTTGCCGGCAGCGGCAGGAACAGCACCGTCAGGATGAAGACGATGCCGATCGCGAACCCGACGTCCTGAGCGCCCGCGCGCTCGAGCGGCTTCACGCCGGATGCGAATGAAGCGGCCATGGCGATTCCTTGAGAGATGCCTCGGCCGCCAGCTTGAATGATGAACCTTGCGCGAGGGTGCTCTCGCGTGTCCGGCTAGTGTCCTGATCGCGAAATTCGTCTCATTGTGCCGCGACCTCGGAACGAATTTCGCGATCTGAAGGACACTAGCAAAATCAAGGTTTCTAGTGTGATTCAGATCGAGAAGTCCGCCCCCGAACCTGGCCTGACCGACGCAGCGGACTTCTCGATCATCACACTAGAAGCCGTGCTCGATCCGTCCGTAGACGTTCTCGGCGAACGTGAAGATCACCGCCCCGATGAATGGCGCCGTCACCGAGGAGATGAGCAGGATGGCGACGATCCTCGGAATGAACGTCAGCGTAATCTCCTGAACCTGGGTCAGCGCCTGCAACAGCGCGATGATAACGCCGACCGCCATCGCCGCGATCACGGCGGGGCTGGAGGCGAGAATCACGGTCCAGATCGCGGTCTGGACGATCTCGAGCGCGTCGGCCTGGT
>JBIOVC010000608.1:0-9830 GCA_044867545.1 Hyphomicrobiaceae bacterium
AAGGGCCACAAGGTGGCCCTGGTTGCCACCATGCGCAAGCTGCTCACCATCCTCAACGCCATGCTCAAGACCAACACGGACTGGGCAGGCAAGCCAGCATGAACAACAAATCCGAGACGGTTGCTACGGGTCGTTCCCGGCCGCCGCCTACTCCGCCGCCTGCTTGCGCGCGAACACCTCATCGAGGCACCAGCGCGCAACCTCGCTGCCCGTCGCGAACCACACGCCGTCGGCGCGCTTCATATGCTGGATGATCGCCCGAAGCGTCGCCGCCCGGCCCGCGCGGCCCGAGATGTAGGGATGGAACTGGAACGTGCAGTAGGCCGGCGCGTGCTTGGACTCGGCGTGGAACTCGTCGAACATCGCCTTCCAGACGCTCAGCGCATTGAACGGCGTGCCGGCATCGTTGTTGCGGTGCTGATAGACGCGTCCGTCGCCGAACGGCTGCCGCGGCAGCTCGACCAGCACCTTGCCGCCCGACTCCCACAGGAACGGAAGATCGTGCGAGAACGAGTTGCTGTTCCAGAGATAGCCGTGCTCCATCAGCAGCTCGATGCTGTTCGGGCTCTGCGTGCACGAGCGCCAGCCGATGGGCCGCTTGCCGCCGGTGCGGTCCTTGATCATGGCGGTGGCCTTCCGCATCACCTCGTGCTCCTGCTCGCGGGAAAGCTCGCGCGCGACCTCGTGGTGATAGCCGTGGCCCGCAACCTCATGCCCGCCGGCGACGATCTCCCTGACGGCCTGCGGAAAGCGCTCGGCGATCGCTCCGCAGGTAATGAACGTCGCCTTGACGCCCTCGTCCTTCAGGATACGGAGGATCCGGTAGACGCCGGTATGCGGCCCGTACTCGCACTGCGTGTATTCCTCGTGGTCGAACGTCCCGTCGGGGAGCGGCCGCAAGTCCTCGCCGCCCTGGAAGTCGAAGGTCAGCACCACCGTCATCCGCTTGCCCTCCGGCCAGCGGAAGGTGTGATTTGAATGGAATTCCTTGAGCATCCTGCGATCTCCCTGGGCCCCTTGCCTCGATCCGTCCGAAACCGGGGCGCACAGTACTCGTCTTATCGGCGAACTCAACCCCCTCGGGGCCCTGTGCTTACTCCCCACTTCGACGCCGCCGCGCCAGCGGATGGTGCTCATGGACGAGGCGTTTCAACCGCTCCTCGAGCACGTGCGTGTAGATCTCGGTGGTCGAGATGTCGGCGTGACCGAGGAGCTGCTGCACCGAGCGGAGGTCCGCACCCCGGTCGAGCAGGTGGCTCGCGAAAGCATGGCGCAGCACGTGCGGACTGACCCGCTCCGGGTCGAGGCCCGCCGCCTCGGCGAGGCCCTTCAACTCCTGCGCGAGCCGCTGCCGCGTGAGATGCCCCTCCGCGCTCCTCGACGGAAACAGCCAGCGGCTCCTCGGCAGCAGGGGAGCGCCGTCCTCCGCGTCCGCACCCGACGCCAGATAGCGGTCGAGCGAGGCGCGCGCCGCGGCGTTGAGCGGCACCAGCCGCTCGCGCCCGCCCTTGCCCCGGATCGTCAGCACGCGCGGGTCGCCGTCGAGCACGCTGCGCGCCAGCGAGACGAGCTCGGAGACGCGCATGCCGGTCGCATAGAGCATCTCGATCAGGCAATGGAGTCGCAGCGCGCGCGCCAGCTCCACGCCCTGCGCCGCGTCGGCCTGCGCCCGTGCCTGGGCAATCAGCCGCTCGACCTCGGCGACCGACAGCGTCTTCGGTAGCGAGCGCGCTTGCCGCGGCCCGCTGAGCCGCACCGCCGGGTCCTCCGTGATCTGACCTTCCGCCGCGAGGAACTTGTAGAGCTGGCGTACGGCCGAGACCCGCCGAGCGCGTGAGGCGGGCGCCAGCCCCTCGGCGGCGAGACCCTGCGCATACTGCGCCAGCGCAGCGGCGCTCGCCGACCTGAGCGCGATCCCCCGCCGTTCGAGAAAACCGGTGAAGTCGTCGAGGTCGCGCCGATAGGCCTCGATCGTGTTCTGCGCCGCGCCCCGCTCCGCCGCCATCATCTCGAGGAAACCGGCGATGTCGGCGTCGGCCGATGGCTCGGTCATGGCGGCCTTCAATTGTGCGCGCTGCGCGGCCAGGACGCGAACAGCGCCTCGAATGCGATCCGCCGCGCGTGCGGCTCGAGGCCGGCGCTCTTCAGTGCCCGGATCGTATCGCCGAGCGCAATGATGTGCGCGCCCTCCGCCGCCGGCGGGCCGAGCGCGCGGATGGCGAGCAGGATGGTGCGGCCGGTGTCCTTGGTCTTGGCCGCCGCCTGCAGGTCCGACAGAACGCCCGTCTCCGGGAGATGCCCGCCGCCCGGCTGCGGCGTTCGGCTCGCCGCTTCCCACAAACGCATCGGCACGTTGTAGTCGAGCGCGTCGAGCACGCTCGCCACCCGCGACAACGCATCGGGACTGAACCGCCCGCGCAGCGCCATCTCCTCGACCGCGCCGAGGTACTCGCCGCGCCGCCACGCAGGCTGGGGGGCGGCGACATCGATCAGCGCCAGCCAGTGCTCGAGGGTACCGGGGCCACGCCGATCGGGCCCCGTACCAAATGCGGCCCAGGTCGCCGCGCGCTCGAACCGGCCGGCCGCCAGCAGCACCTCCACGGCCGTCTCGGAGAACCAGCCGATCTCGTGCGCCGGCGTCATCGCGTCGACCTGATCCGCCAGCAGGGCGAGAACCTGCAGGTAGAGACCGTTGCGGCGGGCATCGTCGGCAAGCGCGCGCATTGCCCGCGCCCTCCTCGACGGATTTCGCTCAAACTCCGCCGACTGCAGCAGCAAGGAGCGGCGCAACGCGGGCGCGACGCGCGCCTGCAGCGGCTCGATCAGGTCCCGGGGAGCAAACCTCTGCTCGCGGTAGATTTCGGCGAGCTTCTGAGGCCCGATGATGTTCACCCGCGCCGCGGCTTCGGCGGCAGCAATCCTGAGCACCGGCTCGGCGTCCGTTGAATTAACCAGAACCGCGAGCAGCGCCGTCTCGCCGCCCTCCACCGGCAGCGATACCGCCCCCGCGCCGCCAAGCCGGGAGAGGCGATAGTCGAGGGCCGAGAGCGTTGCATCCGCCGCGAACTGCGCCTTCTGCCCGAGCGCGATCGCCTCGAGCGCAGCGAGCGTCTGCGGCGCCGCCCCGCCCTCCTCACGCGCAAGGCCCGCTATCAGCCCCGCACCCGGCGCATCGCCGGCCGCGGCCAAGCAGTACCCGCTGATCGCCATCATCTCGCCCCTGAGCGGGGGCGGCAGCTCGGCGCGCCGGGCGCTCGCCGCCTTCGCCGCCGCGCAACCGCTCTCGCGCCGGCCGAGCGCGACCTCGGTGCGCGCCACGAGCGCCGAGACGACCGCGTGATCCCCGCGCGATGCCCGCAAGAGATCGGCCGCTTCGTCGAGCCGGCCGATCCGGTAGAGCGCCTCGGCCTTCAGCGCGACGATTTCCGGCGCATTGCCCCCGAGATCGCCCAGAAATTTGCGGTACAGCACCGAGAGCGCCGGCGATCGCGACGGGATGTCGAGCCCGTTGATCATCGCCTCGATCGCCCGCGTTGTATCTCCCGCCGCCCCGCCGCCGGCGCGATCCGCACCAGGGATCGGCGGCAGCTCGCCACGTTCGACCTCGTCGTTGGAGCGATTGGACGGTTGCGGCGGCTGAGGCCGGACCGGTGCGGCAGGCGCCTGGCTCGACGCCGCCGGCTGCGACCTCGGTGGTGGTGCGGCGGATTGATCGCGAAACGGATTCCAGTCCTGCTGCGCGCTGCACGGCAGTGCACAGAGCGTCATCGCCAGTGCCGCAACGGCAGCGAGTGCACCGCGCCGCTTGTCGGGCGCCCGCCTCATTGCTTCCTGATCTTGACGTCAAGCACCGGCTGGCTCACTTCCCTCGGCACCGGCTCGAAGTAGTACGCGAGCACGTAGAGCCCGCCATAGCAGATGGCGACCACGCTGCCGACGACCATGAGAAACCGAAACAGGCTCGGCATCGCAAACCGCTCCCCTGGTTGTCTTTCTGAGCGGCCATGTTGGCCCCATTATGTCCCCTCCCGCGGCCGGGGGGTACCCGTTCAGTCGCCGCCTTCGCCGATTTTCCCGCACCCCGGCCTATTGTTCCCGCGCGCGACTTGTGGGACGGTCGCCGCGTCCGCCAAAATCTGCCCGAAATCCCTATGTTTCGATTCGGTCTCAAGAAAAAGCCGCGGGAGCTTGGCCCGCTGTGCAAGGACGTCCGCCGCGCGCTGGGCACGCGGTCGCTCGTCCTGGTGGGCATGCCGGGTTGCGGCAAGTCCGCGATCGGCCGCCGCCTCGCGAGCCGGCTCGACCTGCCTTTCGTCGACGCCGACGAGGAGATCGAGAAGGCCGCCGGCAAGAACATCAGCGAGATCTTTGCCGATCACGGCGAGCCGCATTTCCGGGACGGTGAGCGCAAGGTGATCGCCCGCCTTCTGCACGCCGGACCGCAGGTGCTGGCGACCGGCGGCGGCGCGCTGCTGAGCGCCGAGACGCGCCAGAACATCAGGCAGTCGGGCATCTCTATCTGGCTCAAGGCCGATCTGCCGCTGCTGATTCGGCGGGTCTCGCGCCGCGACAACCGCCCGTTGCTGCAGACCGCCGACCCCGAGGCCAAGATGCGCGAGCTGGTCGCCCAGCGCCATCCGCTCTACGCCGAGGCCGATCTGATCGTCGAGAGCCGGGAAGTCGCCCACGACATCATAGTCGACGAGATTCTAAGCGGGCTGACCAACGGCCCGCTCGCCACCGGCATGGCCCGCCGGCAGGACATGGGCTAAGGAATGCCGATGTCGCAATCACTGTCCAAATCGCGCGGCCCCCTCCCCGCAGGCGCCCGAGCCGTGCCGGTCGAGCTCGGCGCCCGCAGCTACGAGGTGCTGATCGGCCCAGGCTTGATCGACGCCGCCGGCGAGCTGCTCAGATCACGCTTCGGCGCCGCGCGGTGCACCATCGTCACCGACAGGAACGTCGAGGGCGCCGGCCACCTTGCGCGCATGGAGAAGGGGCTCGCGCCGGCCCTGCGCGGCACCGTCGTCCTGCCGCCGGGGGAATCGACCAAGTCGGCCGCCGAGCTTGCCGGCCTCTGCGAGCGGCTGCTCTCCCAGGGCGTCGAGCGGGGCGATCTCGTCGTCGCGCTCGGCGGCGGCGTCATCGGCGACCTGGCCGGCTTTGCCGCCGCCATCCTGCGCCGCGGCGTGCGCTATGTGCAGGTGCCGACCACGCTGCTCGCCCACGTCGACTCCTCCGTCGGCGGCAAGACCGGCATCAACACGCCCCAGGGCAAGAACCTCGTCGGCGCGTTCCACCAGCCGAGCCTGGTGCTTGCCGATACCGGCGTGCTCGACAGCCTGCCCGACCGCGAGATGCGCTCCGGCTACGCCGAGGTCGCCAAATACGGGCTGCTGGGCGACGCCCAATTCTTCGCCTGGCTCGAGGCTAACGCATCGCGCGTGCTCGCCCGCGAGCCCGAGCCGCTGATCCGCGCGGTGACCCGCAGCGTCGAGATGAAGGCGGGGATCGTCGCCCGCGACGAGACCGAGACGGGCGAGCGCATGCTTTTGAACCTCGGCCACACGTTCGGCCACGCGCTGGAGGCATGGGCCGGCTTCTCGTCGAAGCTGCTGCACGGCGAGGCGATCTCGATCGGCATGTGCCAGGCGTTCCGCTTCTCCGAGGCGCTCAAGCTCTGCCCGCCCGGCACGGCCGCACGCGTCGCCGCCCACCTCGCATCAGCCGGCCTCCCGACATCCGTCAGAGACATGCCGGGCGCAGCATCGGTCACCGCCGACGAGCTCGACCGCCTCATGCGCCAGGACAAGAAGGTACGCGACAGCAGGCTGACGTTCGTGCTGGTACGCGACATCGGTGCCGCCTTCGTCTCGCGCGAGGTTGACGCGAGAAGTATCGAGGACTTCCTTGCGCGCGAGATTGCGGCCGGCGCTTAAGGTCCCGGCAGAGCCCCTATATTGTTGACCACTCTCCCCCTCCCCTCGTCCTTCACGAGGGGATGACAGAACAGGGCAACCATGTCCCTCGAGATCGCCTTCTATCTAGCCGCCATCCTCGCCCTGCTCGTGCTGTCTGCCTTCTTCAACGGCAGCGAGACCGCGCTGACCGGCGCTTCCCGTCCTCGCCTGCACGCGCTCGAGCAGGAAGGCAACCCCCGCGCCAAGCTCGTGAACACGCTCCTCGCCTCGCCGGAGAAGATGATCGGCGCCGTGCTGCTCGGCAACACGCTGGTCGACGTGCTCGCCTCCGCACTCGCCGCCAACCTCGCCGTAGCGATCGTAGGCGACTTCGGCGTCGTCTACGCCACCGCCATCATGACGATCCTGATCGTCGTCTTTGCTGCCGTGCTCCCCAAGACCTACGCGATCGTAGCACCGGACAGGGCGGCGTTGATGGTGGCTCCCATCATGAAGGTCATCATCGCCGTGCTGACGCCGGCCACCAAGGCGGTCGAGCTGATCGTCCGCCAGATCCTGAAGCTGACGCCCTCGAAGCTCGACGATCAGGCGAACATCCTCGCCGCCCACGAGCAGCTCCGCGGCAGCATCGAGCTCTCCCACAAGGAGGGCGCCGTCGCCAAGCACGAGGTGCACATGCTGGGCGGGGTGCTCGACCTCTCCGAGCTGCAGGTCCAGGACATCATGGTCCACCGCACCAAGATGGAGACCATCAACGCCGCCGACCCGCCGCAGAAGATCATCGAGGACGTCGTGCGCTCTCAGTACACGCGCATCCCGATCTGGAAGGACGGGCCGGAGAACATCGTCGGCCTGCTGCATTCAAAGGACCTGCTGTCCGCGCTCGGCCGCTTGAACTGGGACGTCTCGCGGCTCGACATCATGAGCTTCTCGACCCCGCCCTGGTTCGTGCCGGACACGACCAGCGTCAAGGACCAGCTGAACGAGTTCCTCAAACGCAAGGCGCAGCTCGCGCTCGTCGTCGACGAGTACGGCGAGGTGCAGGGCCTGATCACGCTCGAGGACATCCTGGAGGAGATCGTCGGCCAGATCGCGGATGAGCACGACACACCCGACGCCACCATCCGTCCGCAGGCGGACGGCACCGTGCTCGTCGACGGCGCGGTGGCGATCCGCGACCTCAACCGGCAGATGGACTGGGACCTGCCTGATCAGGAGGCGACGACGGTCGCCGGCCTCGTCATCCACGAGGCGCAGACGATCCCAGAGCCGTCACAGGCCTTCACCTTCTACGGCTACCGAATCGAGATCTTGCGCAAGACCCGCAACCGCCTGACCGCGCTCCGCATCAAGCCCGTTACGCCAAAGGCAGCGAAGGTCCCCGAGCCTGCCGACCCGGACCCGGCGGAAAGTGGTTGAGCGCGTCAGCGTCTCCGGGACACGACCGCGAATTCGCCCTAGCGGTGCGCGCACCAATGCACCGCCCTGGCGCGATTCGGTATCGTGTCCCCGCGCCGGCTATAGCGCTGCCACGGTCGCGCGCTAGTATCCTCAACCGGTGGAACGAACCGGGAGTCAGAGATGGCCAGCAAGATTTTCGTCAGTTACAGGCGCGATGACGGAGCCGCCAGTGCCGCGCGGCTGCGTGATCGCCTGTCCGCCGCATTCGGCGCAGGCAACGTTTTCATGGACGTTGACGACCTTCTCGTTGGCCAGCGCTTCGACAAGGAGCTGGAGAAGGTCCTCGCGCAGACCGACGTGTTCCTGGCAGTGATTGGCCCGCACTGGCTCGAGATTCTCAAGGAGCGTTTGACGGGGAAGACACATGACTACGTGCAGGCGGAGATTGCGGCGGCCCTTGCGCGCAACATCATCGTCATCCCGGTCCTGGTCGAGCGCGCCACCCTGCCGAACGATGATGCGTTGCCCGAGAACATTCGCGAGCTGGTGCTCCACCAGAAATATGAAATTGCCCACGAACGCTTTGGTCGCGACGTGGAAGACCTCGTCGCCCAGATCCGCACTTGCCGTAGGATGATGGGAACGGCGCCGGCAGGGACGTGGTCTTCCTTGCGCGTGGTGGGTGCCGGCCTGGCAGCGCTGATATTTGGTGGAGGCGTGCTCGCCTATCAGATGGGTGTGCCGATCGCCAACGTGGCGGGCTGGTCCGTTGATGCAACGCAGCAAGTAGAGCGCGGGGCTGAGCGCGTCGACACAGACCACAAACGCGCTGAAGCAGAGGCGGCCTTGCGACAGGCGCACACATATGCGATGGCCGTCGCCAACGAGGGGGCGGCCAAGCAACGGGCCGCCCAGTTGCTCACTGATGGCGAGCACGCGATACGCCGGGGCGACCGTGCCGCCATGACCCGGACGAGTGCTGATCTCGCCGCGCTCGGCGAGGAGCTGATCCGCGAATACACGCTAACCATCGTGTCGCGCCCCGGCGAGAGCTCGGGCGTATGGCGACGTCCGCCAGGCGATGGTCAGGCGCGCAACTACTATCTGATCGTCGAGCCCCTTGCTCCAGATGGCACAAGGGTGAGCATCCCGGTGCGCAACGAGGAAACGGGCGCTGTTGAGACGGTGTCCAAGTTCGGCGTCCGCGTGCCGGAGCAAACCTACCAGACGGTCGTCCAGGACAAGGCCGACGACGGCATCGTCCAGAAGAACAGGTTCGGTGTGAAGCGCCGCGGCACATTGGCAGTCGACTACCTAATGCCGTTCGACGGTGGCTCGATCACCAAATGGTAAGGCGGGCTGCGGGCGTTCCTACAGCGACCGGTCGATCAGCGAGCAGAGCGTCTCCGCGCTCGACTTGTCGTGATTGGCCGGCGCGTCCTCGACGTTCAGGATCTTCACCACCCCGTTCTCGACCGCCATCGCGTAGCGCTTGGAGCGCGTCCCCATCCCGCGCGCCGACATATCGACGTCGAGCCCGATCTTGCGCACGAAATCGGCGTTGCCGTCGGCCAGCATCAGGATCTTGCCTTCCGCGCCCGTGTCCTGCGCCCAGCGGCCCTGCACGAACGCATCGTTGACCGAGGTGCAGGCGATCGTGTCGAAGCCCTTCTTCCTGAGCTCGTCGACCCGCGCGACGAACCCCGGCATGTGCTGCTTGGTACATACACCCGTGAACGCGCCCGGCACCGCGAACAGCGCCACCTTCTTGTTGGCGAACACCTCGGCGGTCGTCAGCGGCTTCATCCCGTCGGGGTTGAGGGTCATGAAGGTCGTCTCAGGCAGCTTGTCGCCCACCTTGATCGTCATCGGCTGCACTCTCCGAAAAAGCGGCGTGGAAAGGGATGGCGCAAGCGGCGCCGCCGGCACCCTAACCGGTCTTCGGGCCCCCTCCAAGCCGCGGCGGAGCGCAATCTCCCTCTCCCCTCGTCCTTCTCGAGGGGAGAGGGTTGGGGTGAGGGGGAGGTGCCCCTCCAACGTGGTGCTGCATCCGCCCCTCACCCTAGCCCTCTCCCCGCGCGCGGGGAGAGGGAAACAGTCGGCCGAATCTGTGTTTACGGATTCTTTGTGAGTTGTACCAAAACATTAGAAAAGTTTCGGAATGATCTGCATTAACCTGAGATTATTAGTTGCTGCCTAGTCTGGCGTAGGCCTCATTACCATTGCAGTTTCCCCGATGCTGAACGGCTCTATTGGTGGCAAGTCCAATTCGCTGATGGGCGAGTACGCGTCGCTCTTGGGCGACGCGATCCTGCGCCATAGGACGCGCGTCGCCGAGCAGGCGGCCCGCATCGAGGTCGAGCTCGCCAACAAGGTGAAGTCCGAGTTCATCGCCAACATGAGCCATGAGCTGAGGACACCCCTGAACACCATCATCGGCTTTTCCAAGCTCTTGAGCGAGCAGGACAAGCGCCGCCTCGCCAACGACGAGGTCGTCCAGTACGCGCG
>JBIOVC010000609.1:0-5920 GCA_044867545.1 Hyphomicrobiaceae bacterium
TCGCCCGTTCCGCCTGACCGAGCAGGAGCGCGGGCGCTACGCCGCCGAGGTCGGCACGCTCGATCCCGGAAACTGGGTCATTGCCATCGAAGCGCGCTCCGGTGCCGAGGATACCGAGCCCGCATACCGTGCCAGGAGGCGGCTATGGCTGAAGCGCTGACACTTCCGCAGTTGGGCGGTGTCCCGACCGGTACCGCAGCCTCCCCGAGCGGCCGCCATACGACGACGCTGGTCGTCGGCGGCATGCACTGCGGCGGCTGCATGCGTAAGGTCGAGCAGACACTCTCGCGACTGCCCGGTGTCGAGAGCGCGCGCGCCAACCTGTCGGCCAAGCGCGTCGCCGTCGTCACCACATCCCGGCCGGCGACCGCCGAGCCCTTCATTGCCGCCCTCCAGGGCGCCGGCTTTGCCGCCTCCGAGCTTGCCGAGGACACCGACCGCGCGGCTGCGGCGGTCGACCAGGACTACCTGAAGCGCCTCGGCGTTGCGGGCTTTGCCGCCGCCAACATCATGCTGCTGTCGGTGTCGGTGTGGTCGGGCCTCGCAAGCGACATGCCGCCGTCGCTGCAGACGCTCTTCCATTGGCTCTCTGCCGTGATCGCGCTCCCGGCGGTTGCCTATGCCGGCCAGCCGTTCTTCGCCTCGGCGCGCCGGGCGCTTTCCGCGCGGCGGCTCAACATGGATGTGCCGATCTCGCTTGGCGTGATCCTCGCCACCGCCATGAGCCTCTATCAGACGACGCGCGGCAGCGAGCAGGTGTATTTCGATGCTGCGGTTACCCTGCTCTTCTTCCTGCTCATCGGCCGCTTCCTCGACCAGCGCATGCGTGCGCGGGCGGCGGGCGCGGCGCAGAACCTACTGGCGCTCAGGTCTCCTGCCGCATCGGTGGTGCACGCCGACGGCAGCGTCGAGCGCATCGCGACGAGGAGCGTGCTGTCCGGCATGCACATCCTGGTCGCGGCCGGCGAGCGCATCCCGGTCGATGCGCGCCTCAAACGGGGCAGCGCCGAGATCGACGAGGGCCTCATCACGGGGGAGAGCCGTCCGCGCTTTGCCGCTGCCGGCGATGCGCTCTACGCCGGAACCATCAATTTGTCGGGACCAATCGAGGCCGAGGCCACCGCCGTCGCCGAGAACACCATGCTGGCCGAAATCGCGCGGCTCATGCAGGTTGCCGAGCAGGCGCGCGGCCGCTACGTGCGTCTTGCCGATCGCGCGGCCCGTCTCTACGCGCCGGCCGTCCACCTGCTCGGGCTCTCGACCTTCGCTGGCTGGATGCTCGCCGGCCATGACTGGGAGCAGGCGCTGACTGCGGCGATCGCGGTGCTGATCATCACCTGCCCCTGCGCGCTGGCGCTCGCCGTGCCTGTCGTGCAGGTGGTGGCCGCCGGGCGCCTGTTCCGCAATGGGATCGTGCTGAAGGCTGCGGATGGGCTCGAGCATTTCGCCGAGATCGACACCGTTGTGCTCGACAAGACCGGGACCTTGACGCTCGGCGAGCCGCACCTCGTCGAGGACGGCGCCATCCCTGACGTCACCCTGTCACGCGCCGCCTCGCTCGCCGCTGCGAGCCGGCACCCCTATTCCCGCGCCATCATACGCGCCGCGCGGCTTCGCGGCCTCACCGTGGTGGCGGCCGAGGGCGTGGAGGAGACCGCCGGCGCCGGCTTGCGGGCTAAGCTCGAAGGAAGGGCCGTCACCCTCGGCACAGCCGGGCATTGCGGGATCGATGGGGAAAGCTCAGCCGAGGCGACGCTCTGGCTGCGGGACGGTGAGAGCATGCCTATCCCCTTCCGTTTCGAGGACGCGCTCAGGGAGGACGCAGGCGCGGTGGTCGAGGACCTGCGCCGGCAGGGATATGCGGTGGAGCTGCTTTCCGGTGACAGGACATCCGTCACCCGCGACGCCGCCGCTGCCGTGGCGATCGAGGATTGGCGCGCCGAACAGCGGCCCGGCGACAAGATCGGCCGCATCGATCAACTCGCGCACGCCGGTCGCAGGGTGCTGATGGTCGGCGACGGCTTGAACGATGCGCCCGCGCTTGCCGCCGGCCATGCCTCGCTGTCGCCGTCGACGGCGGCCGACATCAGCCAGACCGCGGCCGACGCAGTGTTCCAGGGCCGGTTCCTTTCGCCGGTCCTCGAGACGCTGCGCGTCGCCCGCATGGCGCGGCAGCTCGCGCTTCAGAACTTCACCATCGCCCTTGGCTACAATCTCGTGTTCGTGCCGCTTGCCGTTGCCGGGCGGGTGACGCCGCTGCTGGCCGCGATCGCCATGTCGGCCTCCTCCATCGCGGTCACGGCCAACGCCTTGCGGCTTGCACGGCCTCTCGGGAGGAACCTGTCATGACCGCGCTCGCCTGGCTCGTCCCTGCCGCTCTCGGCCTCGGCGCGCTTGGACTTGCCGCCTTTCTATGGTCGCTCCGCAACGGCCAGTACGAGGACCTCGAGGGCGCCGGCTGGCGCGCGCTCGACGATGAAGCGGACATCGCGCGTCCATCCGGTGCGCCGGACAAGGCGGGCTGAAGGAGAGGCGCCATGTCCGATTTCTCGCTCTGGCTCGACCGGCTTGGCGCCGTGGACGGCCTGCCGCCACCGCGGCGCGTACCGTTCGATGCGCCATGGGCGTGGCTGGCGGCCGGCTGGCGCGACGTGTGGGCCATGCCGCACGTCAGCATTGCCTACGGCGCGTTCTTCACGGCGGCCGCGGCACTGCTCGCGGTCGGGCTTTGGGTGCTCGGCGCGCCGTCGCTGTTCCTGGCCCTGGCAGGGGGCTTTCTTCTCATCGGGCCGTTCGTCGCCGTCGGCCTTTACGAGGCGAGCCGCAGGCACGCCGCTGGCGAAGTGCCGAACCTCGGCGAGGTCGCCGCTGCCGGTCTTGGCGCCCGCGGAGAGCTCGCGTTTTTCGGCGCGGTCCTGCTCTTTGCCTTCTTCGTGTGGCTGCAGCTCGCCTTCCTGCTGCTCATGCTGTTTCTGGGCACGTCCGAGGTGCCGCCAGCGAGCACCTTCATGCACACGCTGCTGTTCACGCCGAAGGGCCTCGGCCTGCTTATCGTCGGCTCGCTCATCGGCGGCATCATCGCGGCGGCAATCTTCGCCGTCTCTGCTCTCGCCGTTCCCATGTTGCTGGAGAAGGAGGTCGACGCGGTGACGGCTGCCCGCGCCAGCACCGCGGCGGCAGCTCACAATCCGAAACCGATGGCACTGTGGGCCGCGCTGATCGTCGTCATCATGGGAGCCGGCTTCGCGACGCTGCTGGTCGGCCTCGCCATCTCTTTTCCCTTGATCGGCCACGCGACCTGGCACGCCTACGCCGACATCTATGGTAGCCGGCGAGAGCCGTGATCCAGAGCCGCGCCCGCTCGCCGAATAATTGAAATGATTGGCGCTCCTACGGAGCTACCAAGAACTCGCCTACACACCGAGGCTCATTCTCGGTCCCGGGTCGAGGCGGCTCCGACCCAGGGCGTCTCGGGGACGGAAGTGAGCGGCCCGTGGCCCTCAAACCAAGACACCAGGTTGTCGAGAACGAGCTGGCCCATCAGCTTCCTGGTAAGGACCGACGCGGAGCCCAGGTGCGGAAGCAGGACGACATTGTCCAAGGCGATAAGCTCCTCCGGCACATTCGGCTCCGCCGCGAACACGTCGAGGCCGGCCGCGAGTATCCTGCCCTCCTTGAGCGCGGAGATCAGCGCAGGCTCGTCCACCACCGATCCTCGTGCGACATTGATCAATATGCCCTCGGGTCCGAGCGCCTCGAGCACGGCTGCGTCGACGAGACGGCTGGTAGCCGCGCCGCCGGGGACCGACAGAATGAGAACGTCGACGTCCCGCGCCATCTCGATAAGCGAGGGATAGTAGCGCCAGTCAACGCCCGGTCGCTGCTTGCGGCCGTGATAGACAACCTCGAGACCAAAGGCGCTGCAGCGCCTCGCGATGGCCTGGCCGATGCGGCCGAGACCGACCATACCGATCCTTCTGCCGCGGAGCGAGGGCGACAGCGGGAACTCGGCCTCGCGCCAGCGACCCTCCCGCAGGTACCTGTCCGCTTGCGGAAGCCGGCGCACGGTCGCCAACAGCAGTCCGAGTGCAAGATCGGCGACCTCATCAGTCAGCACGCCGGGCGTGTTGGTGACGACCACCCCCCTTTTCGCTGCCGACTGCACGTCGATCTGGTCGTAACCGACGCCGAAGCTCGCCACGACCTCGAGTGCTGGCAGGCGGGACATGAGCTGGTCGTCGATCCTGCCATGGCCGCCGCCGGCGGCGACGCCTCGGATACGCGGTCCGACCGTGTTGAGGAGCGCCTGTCGGTCGGCCGCTTCCCAGAGCCGATGCACCAAGAAGTGCGCATCGAAGGAGCCGGCCGACGCGGTCTCGATCGGACCCGTCAACAAGATCTCCACCGCAGGCCGATCGATAGACACAGGCGTACGCATCCCGATCCTTCACGCGTCCGATAGCTGATGGATCGCTCCCGGCGCCCGGTCAGTGCGAATGGCGCGGGGGCCCATGCCGGGCAACGATATCGATGTACTTGGTCGCCAGCTCCATGCAGGCGCCCGTCGACTGCTGCCCCACCGTTGCCCGGTACAGCTCCTGCCAAGGCGTCTGGCTGTCCGGGACTTGATACCCGGCCTGCGCGTGCAACGCGGTGCGACGCCGTCCGATCTCCTCGTCCGAAACCAGGATGTTGGCGGCACGCTCATTGAGGTCGATGCGCACCCGGTCGCCGGTCTTGAGGATCGCAAGCCCGCCGCCTGCTGCGGCCTCCGGCGAGGCATTCAGAATCGATGGCGAGCCCGACGTGCCGGACTGGCGGCCGTCGCCGATGCAGGGCAGCGAATGGATGCCCTTGCGGATGAGCGCCGCCGGCGGTTGCATGTTGACCACCTCGGCGCCGCCCGGATAGCCGATCGGACCGGTGCCGCGGATGAACAGTATGCAGTGCTCATCAATGGCGAGCGCCGGATCATCGATCCGGTGGTGATAGTCCTCCGGGCCATCGAACACGATAGCGCGTCCCTCGAAAGCGTTGGGGTGCTTGGGATTCGATAGATAGCGCTCGCGGAATTCCTGGGAGATCACACTCGTCTTCATGATCGCCGAGTCGAATAGGTTGCCGCGCAGAACGATGAAGCCCGCGGCCTCGACCAGCGGCTGATCCCAGGGACGGATCACATTGCGATCCTGAGCTTCCCTGCCGCGGCAATTCTCTCCGATCGTGCGGCCGTTCACGGTGAGGGCCTCCTCACAAATCTTGCCCGCCTTGATCAGCTCGTTGATGACAGCAGGAAGGCCGCCGGCACGATGGTAATCCTCGCCCAGATACTTGCCGGCCGGCTGCATGTCGACGAGCAGGGGAACGTCGTAGCCGACCGCCTCCCAGTCCTCGATGGTGAGCGGCACGCCGATGTGCCGGGCGATCGCATTGATATGGATCGGCGCGTTGGTCGAGCCGCCGATGGCCGTGTTGGCGACGATGGCATTTTCGAAGGCTTGGCGTGTCAGGATGTCGGACGGCTTCACGTCGTCCCAAACCATCTCGACGATGCGCTTGCCTGTGAGGTAGGCGATCTGGGCCCGCTCACGGTATGGAGCCGGAATCGCCGCACATCCCGGCAGCGACATGCCGAGCGCCTCGGCCAGCGCGTTCATGGTGGATGCAGTGCCCATGGTGTTGCAGTGGCCTGCACTCGGCGCAGAGGAGGCGACAATATCCATGAACTCGGGGTAGTCGATCTCTCCCTTCGCATGGCGCAGACGAGCGTCCCACACGATCGTGCCGGAGCCGGCGCGCTCGCCTTTCCACCAACTGTTGAGCATGGGCCCGCCGGAGAGGACGATGGCGGGAATGTTGACGGTCGCGGCGGCCATCAGGCAGGCAGGCGTGGTCTTGTCGCAACCCGTCATCAGCACCA
>JBIOVC010000610.1:0-2836 GCA_044867545.1 Hyphomicrobiaceae bacterium
CTCCGCTGCCGTTCCCCACCTGAGCACCGCGCCGGTCGAGACCATGCCGAGCGCCCAGGCGAAGACGACCAGGTTTGCGAAGAACGCCCCGAACGCGAACCCCAACCCGAGCAGGTTGAAGCCGAAGAACACGTAGGCAAGGATCGATACCGGCACCATCGCGACCAGCAGCTTGAGCAGGCTCACGAGCGTCAGCGAGGCGACGAGCTCGGAGGGGCGGAGCGGGCTCATCATCAGGTGGCCGAGGTTGCGCGACCAGATCTCCTCGAGAAACGCCACCGCATAGCCGAGCTGGCTCCTGACCAGGATGTCCCACAAGAGCACACCGCCGACGAACAGGCCGGCCGCATGCGCTGCGAGACTGGTGGTCCGCGCCAGATAGGTCTGCAGGAACCCCCAGGTCAGCATAGAGACCAGCGGCCAGAAGATCAGCTCCGCGACCCGCGGCCCCGAGGCCAGCGTCACGAACCAGTGCCGCCGCACCATTGCACCGATGCGCCGGAGTGATGCCGCCGGTCCGAACTGCGGATAGAGCAGCCCGGCGCGGCCCTCACCGATGGAACCCTTCGTCACTGCGCCGCTTCCTTCACTGCCAGCGAATCTGGCGAGCGGCGCCGTGCGATGTCGAGGAACACCTCCTCGAGGTTGTCGCGGCCGTAGCGCCGGATCAGCTCCACCGGCGTCTCGTCCGCCAGGATGCGCCCCTTCTCCAGCATGATGACGCGCGAGGCGAGCCGCTCGACCTCCGCCATGTTGTGCGAGGCGAGCACGAGGGTTGCCCTGGTGCGCGCACAGAAGCGTTCGAGCCGCGAGCGCACCCAGTCCGCCGTGTCGGGATCGAGCGAGGCGGTGGGCTCGTCGAGCAGCAGGACTTCGGGCTCGTTGAGCAGCGCCTTGGCGAGGCTGACCCGGGTCTTCTGCCCGGCAGAGAGCTTGCCGTAACGCCGGTCCAGCAGATCCTCGATGCGCAGCTCCGCCGCCGTCGCCTCGATCCGGCAGTTGAGGTCGCGCACCCCGTAGAGCCGCCCGAAGATGTCGAGGTTCTGCCGCACGGTGAGCCGCATCGGGATGTCCGAATAGGGACTTTCGAAATTCATCCGGTGCAGCACCTTGTGCCGCTCGCGCGCCATGTCGGCGCCGAACACCCTCGCCACGCCGCTGGTTGGGATGACGAGACCCATCAGCATGGCGATCGTCGTCGTCTTGCCGGCCCCGTTGCCGCCGAGCAGCGCCGTCACGCTCCCCGGCTCCAGCCTGAAGCTGATGCCGGAAACCGCGGTCACGTCGCCATATATCTTGGTGAGGTCGCGAACCTCGACCGGTGGGATGGCAGGGCTTGGCTGATTCATCATCGCTATGTGGCCCGCGGCGCGCGGCCGCGCAAGTCGTGCTAGAAAGCGTCGTAGTGTCCAAGGGATAGAGCGTGAAGAACGGCCTGAGAGAGCTTGAGAACCGGTTGCTGACCGAGGCCTCCGAGAGCCGCCTTCGCCTGCAGACCATCGTGCGGCTGCGGTGGTTCGCGGTGCTCGGCCAGCTCATTGCCGTACTCGTCATCTACCTGGGCTTCCGCTTCCCGCTCCCCATCGGCTACTGCCTGCTGCTGATCGCCGTCTCGGCATGGCTCAACGTCTTCCTGCGGGTCATCTTCCCAGGCCGCCACCGCCTGGATACCGGCCTTGCGACCGTTCTGCTCGGCTATGACGTCCTGCAGCTTGCCGGCCTGCTCTATCTGACCGGCGGCATCGAGAACCCGTTCACCATATTGATGGTCGCCCCCGTCACCGTCTCCGCGGCAACCTTGCCGCCGCGCAACACTATCGCGCTCGGCATTGTCGCCGCCGTGCTGACCACCGCCCTGGTCGCCGATCACCTGCCGCTGCCCTGGCACCCGGACGAGCCGCTGGAGATTCCGATGCTCTATAAGCTCGGAATGTTCGCGGCGGTCGTCTCCTGCATGACGTTCCTCGCGGTCTATGCATGGCGGCTTTCCAAGGAAGCGCGCCAGATGTCGGCCGCACTCACCGCAACCGAGCTGGTGCTTGCCAGGGAGCAGAAGCTGCATGCGCTCGACGGCTTGGCCGCGGCCGCCGCTCACGAGCTCGGAACTCCGCTTTCGACGATCGTGCTCGTCACCAAGGAGCTGGAGCGCGACATGCGCTCTCACCCCGAGTACGGCGACGACATCGCGCTGCTTCGGGCCCAGGCCGACCGCTGTCGGGAGATCCTGCGCAAGCTGACGACGCGTCCGACCGAGGAGGACCCGCTGCACTCGAGCCTCTCGGTAAGAGAGCTGATCGAGGAGGCGGCCGGCCCACATCGCTCTGGGCGCGCGGCAATCCTGATCGACGCGAGGCCGGCTGCCGCGCACCCGGCGGCCGCGCCCGGCGAGCCGATCGGCCACCGGCGGCCGGGCGTGATCTACGGTTTGAGCAATATTGTCGAGAATGCCGTCGACTTTGCCCGTACCCAGGTCGAGATCGACGCGCGCTGGAGCGACAATGAGGTGTCGATCACGATCTCCGACGACGGGCCGGGGTTCGCACCGGAAATCCTGGAATCGATCGGCGAGCCTTACGTGACGACCAGGGCCTCAGCCGACGGAAGGCGCGGCAAGACGGGCGGGCTCGGCCTTGGCTTCTTCATCGCCAAGACACTGCTCGAGCGCTCCGGAGCGACCCTGACCCTCGGCAACCAGCGGGGCGAAACACACGGCGCAATGGTCCGCATTACCTGGCCGCGTGCTGCCTTCGAGGCGCCGGCAGCCGGCGGAGAGCCCGAGCCGCTCATCGAGCGCGATTCGATCGTATCGGCCAAGTAACCTCATACAAAAGAGACC
>JBIOVC010000611.1:0-7060 GCA_044867545.1 Hyphomicrobiaceae bacterium
TTCAGGTCAGCGACGCCGACCATGATGCCCGAATTGCTGTCGGTGCGGTCCGAGTAGCCATAGCCTTCGTGGTCCATGGTCCATACGTCGTAGCCGAGGCCGGCAAAGTGCTCCATCGCCGAGTAGTCGCCCCGACCGTTGACCATCAAGTCGTAGCTGCCGCGGCTCGAGAAGGTCGAGCCGTGCACCAGGAAGAGCACCGGCTTCATCGCCGGACCTTCGACGTTGCGCTTGCGATAGACGTAGAGCTTGACCGGGCCCTTCTTGACCCAGTGTTCCTCGGCTGAAATTTTCATGATCTCTCCGCGGGTTGGTGGTGGGTTCGATCGGCTGAGGAGTAGCGCGTTTCGAACCTGCGTTGAGCAGTGATATACTCTGACGAAATGCGAACCTAGCGGCAAGTGCTCAGGGCCGGGCGGAGCCCGAGCACTGTCGACTATCCAAGTCGTTGATTTAATGGTCGGAGCGGGGAGATTTGAACTCCCGACCCCCAGTCCCCCAGACTGGTGCGCTAACCAGGCTGCGCTACGCTCCGACTTGGCGCCCAGGGTCCTGCCCAGGCGACGTTGCGCCCCTTTTGCCCGGCCGCGGCGGCGAGGTCAACGGGAAGCACCAAGGCGGCCGGGCCCGCATCCTGCATTTCGCCCTGGTTCCTGCGACGGCGAACGCGCAAGTTTCAGGCCCTCGAGGCTGGTCCTTTCGTCACGGCCGCCTCCGTCAAGCGAGTGACCGTCAGGCGAGGCACACGCATACCTGGCCGCGTGGCGAGCGCGCCGATGAGCTCGTCGGGCAGGTCCAGGTCGAGGACCGCGATGCCTTCGGCCGCCGCCAATCGGCGGGCGGTGCGGCCGGCGTCCGCCGGTGCGGATCGCCTGCCGCTCCCCATCACGCCGAGGTCGGTCAGCAGGCTGCCGATGCCAGAGCCGCGCGCCTTCGCCCAGGCTTCAAGTCGCGTCCATGCGCTGAGGATGTCGAGGTCGTCCGGTTCCTTACGATCGGAGCGATGCCGGCCCGCGCGCACGAGTGCGGCACCGGCTGCATGGATCTCAGAGCGCCGCGGCTCGGCGATACGCACCGTGCGCCTGTGCTCGAGATCAACCCCGATCCTGGAGGCGCGAGCGAATGCGATCAGCGCGTGGCCGGCAGAATGCGACACGCTGAAATCAAAATCCGTGCCCGGAAGATGCGGCTTGCCGGATGGGCTGCGCCGAAGCGGCTCGGAGGCCAATGCGCCGAGGTTCTGACGCGCGAGCAGCAGGCGCAGCGCGATGCGCACCACACGGCGGTCGCGCCCTGCGTCACCCTTGCCCAGCGCCTCCGCCGCACGCTCATCGGCGGCGAGCAGGCGCGCTTCCTTCTCGACGCGCTCCAGCGCCGGCCGCAGCACGTCGATGTCGAGCAGCCAAACCTGCGGATCGGCCTTCGGCCTCATCCTCGCCGGCGCGCGCGTCCCGTCGCGCGCGCTGAGCCTACGCCGCTGGCCGGCGGCTCATTGAGCAGACGGCGGCAGACCTCGAGCTCGCGGATCGCCGCGGCGATCGCGCGCTGGACGGCTGGTCCGCGTCCCGGTGCAGTCTGCTTGCGGCCTCGGGCTCGCGCAGAGGCGGAAGGCTTGCGGCCGGCCGGAATCGGTTTGGCTTCGGCAGCGGCACTATCGCCCTTTGCTGCGCCCGGCCGCTGCCAGCAGCGCTTGACCTCCTCGATACCCTGCTCGCGCAAGATCTTCTGCACGCCCTTGATGGTGTAGCCCTCGTTGCGGAGCAGGTGCTGGATGCCACGCAGCAGATCGAGGTCCTCAGGACGGTAATAGCGGCGCCCGCCGCCGCGCTTCATCGGATGAAGCTGGGTGAACTTGTTCTCCCAGAACCGCAGTACGTGCTTTTGAACCTCCAGCTCGTCAGCAACCTCGCTGATCGTGCGAAATGCATCGGCCGCCTTGCTCACGCCTAGACCCCTCCGTCAACCGACCTTGCACCTTCAAGAGGGCTACTCGGCCGCCTTGACGCGACCGCGCGCCAGCTTGCCGTTGATCCGCCCCTTCATGATGTGGCTCGGACGGAACACGAGCACGCGGCGGGGCGTGATCGGCACCTCCTTGCCGGTCTTCGGGTTGCGCCCGACGCGCTGGCCCTTCTGACGGATGCCGAACGAGCCGAACGAGGACAGCTTCACACCTTCGCCCCGCGCCAAGGTGGCAGATATCTCGTTCAGCACCATCTCGACCATCTCGTGCGACTCGTTACGCGGCAGACCGACCTTCTGCACCAACGCGTCAGCCAAATCGGCACGGGTCAAAGTCTTTCCACCCATGAAACGCCCTCCCCATGTCCCATGTGGCTCGGATGCTAGCGAGGCGGCTGCCGGGGGTCAACGACAAGCGGCTGATAGCAAATAGATTTCCGCTACGTTCTGCGGCGAGTGCGACCGTGGCGCCGCACTCTTGCAGGAGAGCCCGGACCGCCGCGCCGGCGACTACCAGCGGACCAGTGCCGCGCCCCAGGTGAAGCCGCCGCCCATCGCCTCCATCAGCACGAGGCTGCCCTCCTTGATGCGGCCCGCCTCCCAGGCATGGTTCAGCGCGAGCGGGATCGAGGCAGCCGAGGTGTTGCCGTGCTGGGACAGCGTCATGATGATCTTCTCGGGGTCGACCTTCAGCTTCCTGGCAATCCCGTCGAGGATGCGGGCGTTGGCCTGGTGGGGGACGTAGAGGTCGACGTCGTCCGGCGCAAAACCGTTCTCCGCCAGCACCTCCTCGATCACGCCGGAGATCTTGTTGACCGCATGCCGGAAGACCTCGCGCCCGTTCATGCGCAGGTGACCGGTGGTGCGCGTCGAGCCCGGGCCGCCGTCGACATAGAGCAGGTCCTCGAAGCGGCCGTCTGAATGGAGCGAGCTTGCGAGGATGCCGCGATCGTCGCGGGTGCCGCGCTGGCGCTCGGCCTCGAGCACGATGGCGCCGGCGCCGTCGCCGAACAGTACGCAGGTCGCGCGATCCTGCCAGTCGAGAATGCGCGAGAAGGTCTCGGCGCCGACGACGAGGGCGCGGCGGAAGCGGCCGGTCTTGAGGAAACTGTCGGCGGTCGCCAGTGCGAAGACGAAGCCCGAGCATACTGCCTGCAGATCGAAAGCGGCGCCGCCGGCGATGCCGAGCCGCGACTGGATGCGGACCGCGGTCGCGGGAAAAGTGCGGTCGGGCGTGGCGGTGGCGCAGATCACGAGGTCGATGTCGGTCGGACCGAGCTTGGACCTTGCGAGCGCCTGCTCGCAGGCCTTGATGCCGAGATCGGAGGTAAGCTCGCCGTCGGCCGCGATGTGGCGCGCCTTGATGCCGGTGCGCTCGGTGATCCACGCATCGGAGGTGTCGACGATCTTCGCGAGGTCGTGGTTGGTGAGGACGCGCTTCGGCAGGTAGGCGCCGACGCCCTTGACCACGGATCGGATGACGGTCACGCGCTCCCCCTCGGCCGCTTCGGTACGGATGCTGTCCGGCGATTCCGCCGGCCCTCCTTGCCGCCCTTCCCTGTCATCCCGACGTGGTATTCGTTGAGCGCTCATTGGGCCGCGTCAACCCCGAGCCTGCCGTGGAAAGACGCCAGATCGGCCGCTAGGCGGTCAAGCAGACGACTTTCTGCCATGTCGTAGCCGAGATCGACCGCACTCGCAAAGCCGAGCGCGTCGGTTCCCCCATGACTCTTGATCGCAAGGCCGTTGAGACCCAGGAATGTGCCGCCGTTGGCACGGCGCGGATCGAGCTTGCGCCGCAGCACCGTGAAGGCGCCGCTCGCCAGCAGGGCGCCGAGCCGTGACCACAGCGAGCGCGTCATCGCCGCCTTCAGGTACTGGCCGACCTGGCGGGCAGTGCCTTCGGCGGTTTTCAATGCGATGTTGCCTGCGAAGCCCTCGACAACGATGACGTCGGCGACGCCCTGGCCGATCGCATCACCCTCGACGAAGCCGCGATAGTCGATCGGCAGGTCGGTCATGTCCTTCAACCAGGCATGCGCCTGCTTCACCTCCTCGACGCCCTTGATCTCCTCAACGCCGACATTCAGCAGGCCGACGGAGGGACGCTCCAGGTGGAACAGCGCGCGGGCCATCGCCGAGCCCATCAGCGCGTAGTCGCAGAGCTGGCGCGCGGAGGCGCCGATGTTGGCGCCGACATCGAGCACGATGCACTCGCTCCTGACGGTCGGCCACAGGGCGGCGATAGCGGGGCGCTCGATATCGCCGATCGGCTTCAGAAGCAGGCGGGCCAGCGCCATCAACGCGCCGGTATTACCGCCGGACACGACGACCTCGGCCTCGCCCGACTGCACTGCCTCGACGGCCCGCCACATGCTGCTGCCCTTGCCGCGCCGCAGTGCCTGGCTCGGCTTGTCGTCCATCGCGATCACGGTGCTGGTGTGTATGACGCGGGAGTGACGCGCGAGGTCGGGATGCTTTGCGAGCACGGGAGCGATACGGGCCTCGTTGCCGCAGAGCAGGAACTCGAGCGAGGGATGGCGGACAAGCGAGATGGCAGCGCCGGGGATCACGACCTCAGGGCCGAAATCACCGCCCATGGCGTCGAGCGCAACGATACGCGAGGCGGTCATCGGGGAGTGCCCCAGAGGATGCCGCACCGGCCCCGACAATCCGGCCCCATGCCGGCGGCTCCGGGCGATGCGGAATGGGGCGGCAACATACGCCTTTGCCGAAATGTGACAACCTGATTTTCAGCACACCCGACGGCTGCCCCGCGACAACCCCACGAGTGGCCCGGCGAGACCCTCATTCGCGGCCGGCCTTCCATTTTTCGAGCGCAGCGAAAGGGCTTGGCCCAGTGGACTCTTTCGGGCTTTGTGCGTCCTCGAACTCGACCCCCGGGGCCCGCGGGTAGGGGTTGAGCGCGGCAGCGACGGTCTCGTAGATGATGCGGCCGACGGCGAGGCGGTGACTCTCGATCGGCTCGAGGTCGTCCGCAGAGAGCGCGCTGTGGTCGGACGTGGTGGCAGGCGAGGCAGCGAGCGTCTCCGCCGGCCAGAACTCGACGTCGAGGCTTTCTGCGATCTCTGCGGGAACCGGATCGAGCGTCACGACGCAGCTCTGCTCGAGGGCGGCCGACAGCTCGCCGCTCAGCCGATACCTGCCGTCCAACAGCGGCTCGATCGTGTAGCGCGCGTCGAGCCGCGCGAAGGCGAGAACCTCGAGTGCGGCACCGAGCGTCGCGAGCTCCTGGATGGTCGCCGAACGCTCAACGCGAAGGCCGTCGTCGGGGATGTCCGCGGTCGCGTGCGACCAGTCGAGCTGCCAGGTCATGGGGTGCCATCCTCATCGATCGCCGTGCCCTCCCGCCACGCCGGGAAAGCGATACGGCCGGCGAGCAGATCATCGCTAGGTTGCCGGGAGAGCACACTTCGCACCTCGCGCGCGTAGGCAGCAAGCCGCCCGGCGCCCTCGGCTGATGGATCGGCGAAAATGTTGGCGGCGATCAGGCCACGAAGCGGCTCGCCGTGCCCGGCCAGCGCCTCTCTATAGCCGCGCATCCTGTCATATAGGGCGGCTACCGCCTTTTTCACTTTCCGCGGCACGGCCAGGTCGCCGATCCCCATCTCGCGCATGCAAGCGTCCATATCGGATACGAACGTCTCGGTCAGGGCGCGGGAGAAGCGGTCGGTCGCGGCACCATCCTCGGCAAGGCGCAGCAGCACGAGCGACAGGTGCAGCAACAGCATCTCGAGCCGCACTTCTGCCGTGTCGGGGACGGCCAGGGCGTGGTAGGGTACGGGGTCGCGAGCCTGCGCCACGATCGAGCCATAAAGCTCTGTTGCGCTCTGGCGGAGCCGGGCTCGCTCGCTCAGGAAGCTCCATGGGGGCATGGCGAAAATCGCGATCGGGGCCGGCTGCTCCAGGTGATTCCCGGGGGATTGCAGCAAGCGTTTGCAAAACTCTCAGCGCCCGGATAAGCGGGCTCGGAGTGGAGGGCAAGCGATTCTCGCACGGATCGCCGTCGCGCCGGTCAGGGACGGACACATGAGGGATACGCACGATACGTGCACGGCGCCACGGCCGCCCCGGCACCACGCCGGCGTGCGGCATGCGGGCGGCGGTGCCCTGCTCGCGCTTGTGCTTGCCGCCTGCTCGCCGATCATCACCAAGCACGGCCACCAGTTCCGCGACACCGAGCTGCAGCAGGTGCAGCAGGGCATGACGCAGGATCAGGTGAAGTCGGCGCTCGGCTCGCCGGCGACGACGGCGACGCTCGGCCGCGGCAACGCCTACTACTACATCTCCAGCACCACCTCGCAGGTCTCGTTCCTGACGCCGAACGAGATCGACCGCAAGGTCGTCGCCGTCTACTTCTCGCAGTACGGCACCGTCGAGCGGGTCGCGAACTACGGTCTGAAGGACGGCAAGGTGTTCGACTTCATCAGCCGTACCACGTCGCCCGCGGATGTGCGCGATGAAGGTATCCTGCGGCAGATGTTCCGCAACCTCGGCCAGAAGCAGCTGTTCGGCGGCGGTTACTGAACCATGCCGCAGGCTCGACGGGCAGGCCACGTGTATGGCGTTCCTAAACGCGTAGTCCCATAGGTTGGGTCGAGCGAAGCGATGACCCAACGCTCGTGCGCAACCAATGTCGCCATGTTGGGTCGCGCTTCGCTTGACCAACTTACAAATGACTACCGGCGCGCCACGTTCACTTGGCCGCTTGTCGATCGGTCGCCGCGTTGGGTCGCGCTCCGCTTGTCCCAACCTACAAGTGGCGAGCCGCCCTCCAAGGCTCAGTGAGCCAGCACCGCCAGCAGCAACAGCGCGACGATGTTGGTGATCTTGATCGCCGGGTTCACGGCCGGACCGGCGGTGTCCTTGTAGGGATCGCCGACAGTGTCGCCGGTGACGGCCGCCTTGTGGGCCTCGGAACCCTTGACGTGCTTGACGCCAACCTTGTCGACGAAGCCCTCCTCGATCATCTTCTTGGCGTTGTCCCAGGCGCCGCCGCCCGACGTCATCGAGATCGCCACAAACAGGCCGTTGACGATCACGCCGAGCAGCATGGCGCCGACCGCAGAGAGCGCCG
>JBIOVC010000612.1:0-7857 GCA_044867545.1 Hyphomicrobiaceae bacterium
CCTCAACGCCATGCTCAAGACCAACACGGACTGGGCAGGCAAGCCAGCATGAACAACAAATCCGAGACGGTTGCTACATGAGCGGCTAGGTGATCGTGGCGCGCCGGGTGGATCGGTGTCTGCGCCGATCCGGTCACCCGTCAACAGGACACGTCAGGCTTCGGCCGGGCTGGAGCCAGGCGTCAGCGCCGGCCTATCGGCGGACTGGCGTCAAGCAGCGGTGTGGATCTTTTCCGCGCTCGCGAAATAGCGCCGCGCAAGCTCGTGGCTCGGCATCGGCGCGCTGAAGTAGTATCCCTGGCACTCCGTGCAGCCCTCCGCCCGCACGCGCTCGAGCTGCTCGGCCGTCTCGACGCCCTCCGCCGTCGTCGTCATTCCGAGGCTGTCGCCGAGGCGCGCGATGCAGCGCACGATCGCAGTCGACTCCTGTCCTGTGTCCGCCAGATCGTGGATGAAGCTCCGGTCGATCTTGATCTTGTCGAACGGGAACTTGCGAAGATAGCTGAGCGACGAGTAGCCCGTGCCGAAGTCGTCGAGCGCGAGGCGGACGCCGCGCTCGTGCAACTTCGTCAGGATCGCGAGCGCGCCTTCCGCGTCCTGCATCATCGCCGTCTCGGTGATCTCGAGCTCGAGCCGTTCGGGCGGCAGGCCGGTCGCGGCGAGCGCACCGAGCACTGCCTGCGTGACGTTGCGGCCCTTGAACTGGGCAGCCGAGAGGTTGACCGACACGATGAGGTGCGCGGGCCACTTCACGGCCTCCGCGCATGCCTGGCGCAGCACCCACTCGCCGATCGGCGCGATCAACCCCGTCTCTTCCGCGATCGGAATGAACTCGCCCGGAGAGACGAGACCGCGCTGCGGGTGGGTCCACCTCAGCAGCGCCTCGAAGCCGGAGATCTCGTCGCGCTGCAGGTTGACCTGCGGCTGATAGTGGAGCTCGAGCTCGCCGTTGGCGATGGCGAGCCGCAGGTCGCGCTCGAGGTTCCGCCGCACCTGCATTGCCTGGTCCATCTCGGCCTCGAAGAACCGGTAGCCGCCGCGCCGCTCGACCTTCGCGCGGTGCATCGCCAGCGCCGCATTCTTCAGGATCTGCGTCGGCTCGGTACCATCGTCGGGAGCGATCGCGATGCCGATGCTGCCGAGCATGGCGACGTGCTGCTCGCCGAGCTCGAAGGGCACGGTCATTGTCCCCTGCATCTTCTTCGCCACCGCGGCGGCGTCGATGCCGGCCTTGGTGACGGCGAGCATTATGGCGAACTCGTCGCCGCCGATCCGCGCCACCATGCCGGTCTCGGGCACGCAGCGTCTCAGCCGGTTTGCCATTTCCCTCAGCAGCGTGTCGCCGACCGTATGCCCGAACGCGTCGTTGATCTCCACGAAGCGGTCGAGACCGACCACGAAGACGGCGATCCGCGAATCGCCCTTGCGCGTCCCGGCAATCGCTTCTTCCAGCCGCTCGATGAACATCACACGATTTGGCAGGTCGGTCAGCGTGTCGTGCGTCGCAAGATGCTCGACCCGAGCCTCGATGCGCCGCCGCTCGGTGACGTCGTCGTGCGTGGCGACCCAGCCGCCATCCGCCGTCGGCGTGACCGTCACCGAGATGACGCGGCCATCCGCCATTTCCTGCACGCGGCACACCGGCACCAACCGGCGCGCCGTGTCGAGCCGCTCCTGGACATATGCTTCGGAGTCCGCGCCGCAGAATGTGCCGACGGCGACCCGCGCCCGAAGGATGTCGAGCAGGGTCATTCCAGGCCGGACCTGCTCCGCCTTGAGCCCGTACATCTCGGCGTAGCGGTCGTTGGAGATGACGAGCCGCTCATCGCGATCGAACATCGCGAGGCCCTGGGACATGTTGGCGAGCGCGGCCCGGAAACGCTCGGACTGGTTCCTGAGCTCGATCTCCCGTGCCCTGAGCACGGTCATGTCGCGCACCACGTAGACCTGGTTGGCGGAGGAGGAGGCGGTCATGGGCTGAGAGATCACTCCGACCGGGACCGTCCTGCCGTCTGCCGTCGGCAGCGTGGCATCGATTCTGTCGCCGAACGCCAGCCGGGTGGCGCCGGGCGGCGGTGTGATGACATCGCCGAGGAAGCGTTTGCCGATCAGGTCGTCCGCCGGGCATCCGATCAGCTCGGCGAGCTGGCGATTGACACGCGTGATGACGCCGTCTCTGGCAAAGGCAAGGCCCTCGAGCGCGGCGTCTGCAAGCTCGCGGCTGCGCGCCCGCGATGCCCGGCGGGACTGCGTGTGGATCAGGGTCGCCGCCAGTCCGGCGAGTGACATCGGCACGGTCAGGCAGAGGATTGCCATCGCCACCGTGAAATCGGCCATCGCGATCAAGTCGGGCTCGGCGAGCGGGTCAGGCACGACCGTGACCGCACTGAGCGCGCCGATGTGCGACCCGGAAATGGCGAGCGCGAGCAGGCTCGCTGCAGCGACGATCCCCCAGTGCCGCTTGAGCTCGTGGAATGCGATCATCGCGGCCGACGTCAGCGCTATGCCGATCGCCGCCGACAGCGAGAAGAGCGCCGGATCCCACTTGAGCGCGCCCGGTACGATCAATGCCGACTTGCCGATGAAGTGCATGAGGCCGATGCCGGCGCCGAAGATTGCGCCGCCGGCCGCCGCCTCGATCCGGCCGCCGCGGACGGCGACAGCCGCGCCGACGGTCGCCGCGAACATTGCCACGAGCAGCGCGGCACCGCTCAGCAGTGGGTCATAACCGGTCGGCACGCCCACGTCGTAGGCAAGCGTCCCGAGCAGGTGGGTCGCCCACACGCCGGACCCTGCGCAAACCCCGGTGAGGAACACCCATCCATGCCGCGTCCGCCGTCGATCCTCTACCGCGTGTGCGTAGATGCTGATCGATGTGAAGGCGGCAAGCGCACACACTACGACCGCGATGACCGCAAGGCGGTAGTCGTGCTGCGTTGCCAGGGGACCGATGACACCGCTCACGTCAAGCCTCTAAAACTGCATGCAAATTCTGCCAGCAACTGCTGAAAGCGAGGTAAAATATTGCTGGTGTGGTGGTCTTAATTTCGGAGTGGTTCGAAAACTGTACGACGCGGCGGTATCGGGATTGCCTGTACTGCGATCTACAACCGTCAATCTCCGAGGCGCTCTATCGCCCGGAACGGCGCTGCGCCCGCCCGCTGCGCTGCTTTGCTCCCCGCTTCGTCCGTGTGCTGGGCGTCGGTTTGCCGGCGTAGAGATCCTTGTAGGCGTCCCGGAGCTCGCTCTTCAGGACCTTGCCCATCGTATTGCGCGGCAGGTCGGCGACGAACAGCACGCGCTTCGGCAGCTTGTACTTGGCGAGCCGGCCGTCGAGCGCTTTGAGTATGATGCCTTCGTCGAGCTTCGATCGCCCGCCCTTGACGACCACCGCGGTCACGCCTTCGCCGAAGTCGGGATGCGGGATGCCGATAACCGCGGATTCTACAACTCCATCTATGGCGTCGATCTCGCTCTCGACCTCCTTGGGATAGACGTTGTATCCACCCGAGATGACGAGATCCTTGCCGCGGCCGACGATGCACACATAGCCCTGCGGGTTGATCAGGCCGAGATCGCCGGTGATAAAAAAGCCGTCGCTGCGGAACTCGGCCTTGGTCTTGTCGGGCATCCGCCAGTAGCCCTTGCAGACGTTGGGGCCCCGCACCTCGATCATGCCGACTTCGCCATTCTCCAGCACCGCCCCCGTGTCCTGATCGGCGATCCTGAGCTCGACGCCCGGGAGCGGGAACCCGACCGCACCCGGCACGCGCTCGCCGTCGTAGGGGTTGGAGGTGAGCATGCCGGTTTCGGTCATGCCGTAGCGTTCGAGAATGGCATGGCCCGTGCGGGCGCGCCACTCGCGATGCGTCTCCGCCAGCAGCGGCGCGGACCCGGCTATGAAGAGCCGCATGTGCCCCATCGTTTTCTTGCTCGTGCGCGGATCGCTGAGCAGGCGTGTGTAGAAAGTCGGGACCCCCATCATCACCGTGGTTCGCGGCAGCAAGCGGAACACCTCGCCTGGATCGAACTTCGCCAGCAGGATCATCGACGCACCGGCCCTGAGCACCACGTTGATGGCGACGAACAGGCCGTGCGTGTGGAAGATCGGGAGTGCATGCAGCAGCACGTCGTTCCGCGTGAAGCGCCAGGTGTCCGTCAGCGCGACCGCATTCGAGAAGAGGTTCCCGCAGGTCAGCATCGCGCCTTTGGAGCGTCCCGTCGTGCCGGACGTGTAGAGGATCGCCGCGAGGTCGTCGCTGGCCCGGCGAACGTCCGCAAACTGCGCGCTGCACGTCTTGGCGAGGTCCGTCAGTGTACCCTTGCCGCTGCTATCCATCGACTCGACGGCAGCGACGCCGAGCCGCTTGGCGACCGGCTTCAGTGCTGCGGCCCGCTCCGGCGCACACACCACGACACGCGGCTCTGCATCGCCGATGAAGTACTCGAGCTCGGCATCTGTGTAGGCGGTGTTGAGCGGCAGATAGACCGCGCCGGCACGCAGGCAGGCGAGATAGAGCATGATCGCTTCTGCGGACTTCTCCACCTGGACGGCGACGCGATCGCCCGGCACCACGCCGCGCGCGATAAGCGCATTGGCGAACCGCCCTGCATGCGCGAAACTGTCGGCGTAGCTCGTGACGCGCCCCTCGGCGGTCTCGATGAAGGTGCGTGATAAATCGCCGATGCCGGCGGCGAAGACGGAATAAAGGTTCTGGTTCTGGCTCATTGCCCTTGCAGCTCGCGGATTTCCTGCCCGGGGCACGACTACACCCTGAGCGTCGGCGATGTCCACCGCGTGCTGCGAACGGGCGCTCGGTGCCGGCAAAAGAGGCTTCACGACCGCAGATGTACGACCGATACTGAGTCCTCGGCACACGGCCCCCTGCCCCTAGCACACGGAATTCCGAGCCTTGGAAAGTACGTCGCTCCTCAACACCGCACTGCTGCTCGGATCGCTTCTGGTGGTCGCTGGCATCCTTTCGAGCCTTGTCGCTGCCCGCTTCGGCGCCCCCCTGCTTCTGATCTTCCTTGTCGTCGGCATGCTGGCCGGGGAGAACGGTCCGGGCGGGATCGAATTCGACGACTACGGATCGACCTATGTCATCGGCTC
Source organism: Hyphomicrobiaceae bacterium (assembly GCA_044867545.1). Lineage (GTDB taxonomy): Bacteria > Pseudomonadota > Alphaproteobacteria > Rhizobiales > Hyphomicrobiaceae > DATLZB01. The sequence continues at coordinate 5,114 of JBIOVC010000612.1, forward strand.
GTTGGCGCTCGCGATCATTCTGTTCGACGGCGGTCTGCGCACCAGGCTGGCGCGCTTCGGCGATGCCATCATGCCGGCGATGGTGCTCGCCACCTTCGGCGTGGTGGCGACGGCGATGCTGACCGGCTTTACCGCGTCCGCGCTGCTCGGCGTCACGCTGCTCGAAGGCTGTCTCATCGGATCGGTGGTCGCCTCCACCGATGCCGCAGCGGTGTTCTTCCTGCTCCGGGCAGGCGGTATCCAGCTCCGCCGCCGGGTAGGCGCGACGCTCGAGATCGAGTCTGCCACCAACGATCCGGCCGCGGTGTTTCTGACGCTGATGCTGGTCGACCTGATCCGCGCCGGCCGCCCGGGACCGGACTGGGAGACCGTCGCCATTCTCGTTGAGCATGCCGCGTTCGGCGCCGTGATCGGCCTTGCCGGCGGCCTCGCGATTGCTGGCCTCCTCAATCGCATCACCTTTCCTTCCGGCCTCCATCCGCTGTTCGTTGCCGCCTCCGCCGTGCTGGTCTATTCGGTGGCGAGCGTGGTGGGCGGGTCTGGGTTCCTCGCCGCCTATCTCGCCGGCCTGATCATCGCCAACCGGCCGGTCAGGGCGTTCGCGTCCATCCTGAGTTTCCACGACGGCGCCACCTGGCTCGCGCAGATCGTCATGTTCATCGTGCTGGGCCTGCTCGTGACGCCGGCGGCACTGCTCGCCACGCTGCTGCCGGCGCTGGCAACCGCGGCGTTCCTGATGCTCATCGGCCGGCCCGCCGCAGTGTGGCTCAGCCTCTTGCCGTTCAACTTCAGCGGGCGCGAGAAGCTCTACATTTCCTGGGTCGGCCTTCGCGGCGCCGTTTCGATCTTCCTCGCCGCGATCCCGGTGCTCGCCGAGCTGCCGAACGCCTCGATATACTTCAACGTCGCCTTCGTGGTCGTGCTCGTATCCCTCATCGTGCAGGGCTGGAGCATCACCTGGAGCGCCCACCAGCTCGGCGTTGCGCTGGTCAATCCGGCTCCCGCCGTCCAGCGTGTAGAGATCGATCTGCCGGGTCAGCTCGAGCTCGAGATGGTGGGCTATCCGATCCAGGAAGGCAGCAGCATCCTGAACCCCGGCTCCATCCCCGACTGGTCAACCTGCACCCTCATCGTGCGCAACGACCTGGTGCTCGCGCCGCAGGAGGCAGGCGCCCTGCGGCCCGGCGACTACGCCTATTTCCTCGTGCCGCCCGACCGGGTGCTGAGCTTCGACCGCTACTTCAGCCCGGAGGAGCGCGTTATCGAGCACGGTATCTTCCGCTTCCCCGGCGCCATGAAGGTCGGCGAGCTGGAGGATCTCTACGACCTGCCGCACATCGAGGAGCGCAAGGATGCGACCGTCGCCGACATCTTCGCGGACCGCTTCGAGAGCGAGCTCAGGGTCGGCGACAAGGTCGAGGTCGGCCCGGTGACGCTCGTCTGCGAGGAGGTCGAGGACGAGCGGGCCAGGACGGTCTCGCTGTTGATCTCCGAGAACGGGGACGAGGGCGAAAGCACGGCCGAGGAGCCGGCGAAGGGATGGAAGGCCGTCGTCCAGTCGGCGCGGGCCGCCGTCGAAAAGGCTGTGCTGCGCGCCCGCGGGTATCTCGAACGGATCTGAGGACGTCCTCAGGGGTCTTTCTGCCGATCCGGCAGCGCGTCCAGAAACGCCGCCGAGATCAGCTCACGCGTGTAGGGGTGCTCAGGCTTGCCGAGGATCGCGTCCGTCGTTCCGGTTTCCACTGCACGGCCCTGGCGCATGACGAGCACCCGGTCGGAGAGCGCCCGCACCACCGCGAGATCGTGGCTGATGAACACGTAGGCGAGCCCGTGCGCAGCTTGCAGCCGCCGCAGCAGCTCGACGATCTCCTTCTGTACGGAGCGGTCGAGCGCCGACGTCGGCTCGTCGAGCACGACCAGCTTCGGCTGCAGGATCATCGCCCGCGCGATCGCGATCCGCTGGCGCTGTCCACCCGAGAACTCGTGCGGAAAGCGGTGCCGCGTCGCGGGGTCGAGCTGCATCTCGGCGAAGGCTGCCGCCGCGCGCCGATCGCGCTCGGAACGGCTGATGCCGGTCTCGTGCACGAGCAGTCCCTCGGTCACGATCTCGCCCGCCGTCAGCCGCGGCGACAGCGAGCCGTAGGGGTCTTGGAACACGAGCTGCATGTGGCGGCGCATCGGCCTGAGCGCGCCCCGGTCGAGGGGCGTCAGCGCGCGGCCCTCGAACGAAATGTGGCCCGAGGCCGGCACCAGGCGCAGCAGCGCTCGACCGAGCGTCGATTTGCCGGAGCCCGACTCGCCGACCACGCCGACCGTCTCGCCGCGCCGCACGCTGATGCTGATGCCGTCGACGGCGCGGATCGTCTGCCAGCTCCGGTGGAGTAGGCCGCTGCGCAGCGCAAAAGTGACGCTGACGTCCCTCCCATCCAGCACGACCGGCGCCGACTCCGGCGGCGGCGCCTTGCGCCCCTGCGGCGCGGCCGCCAGCAGCATCCGCGTGTAGGGGTGCGCCGGCGCCGCGAACAGGTCGCGGATCGGCCCGCGCTCCACCGCCTCGCCCGCGCGCATCACCACGGCGCGGTCGGCGAACCGGCGCACGAGCCCCAGGTCGTGGGTAATGAACACCATGCCGAGGCCGCGGCGCGCCTTGAGGTCGGCGAGCAGCGCCAGGATTCGCGCCTGTACGGTGACGTCGAGCGCCGTCGTCGGCTCGTCCGCGATCAGCAGCTCCGGACTGTTGGCGA
>JBIOVC010000613.1:0-2943 GCA_044867545.1 Hyphomicrobiaceae bacterium
GCGCCCATTCGACGGCGATCTACTTCCTGCTGCAGGCCGGCGAGATCTCGCGCTGGCACCGCGTCGATGCGGCGGAGGTCTGGCACTGGTACGCCGGCGCGCCGCTGCTGCTGACGGTGGTGGACGAGGCCGACGCGCTCGAACCCCGGCGCGAGGTGCGGCTCGGGACCGATCTGTCGACCGGCGAGCGCCCGCAGGCGGCGGTGCCGGCGCAGGCTTGGCAGCAGGCGCAAAGCCTAGGGGCGTGGACGCTCGTCGGCTGCACCGTGGCGCCGGGATTCGAATTCGCCGGCTTCGAGATGGCGGCCCCGGACTTCGAGCCGGGCGGCTGACGCTGCCGGCCGGTCGCCTATTCGAACGCATGGGCGCCCACACGAGGGCGTGTCGCCGCTACCTCGCCGCCCGGATCGACGGTCAGCACGTGCCTGCACGGGGGCAGGCTCGGTGCATAGGACGTCCTGAGCTCGCTTTCCCGCTCGCGAGCCGCCTGCTGCGCATCCGCGAGCACTTTCCCTGCTGCAAGCATGTTCCTGTCACCGCAACGGTAGGCCACGATCCACCCATCCCAGACCGCTGCAAATTGGGCACCACAGCCGAGCTCAGCACGAGACATCGCCCTGCAACGTCGGATCGCCCCTGCGATCGCTTCGCCCGCGGACAGTTCAGTGGCCACGCCCCATGAACCGTCCGGCGCCATTGTCGCGACAGTGAAATAGTCGCCCCACACAGGGGCGGGCGCCGGAATGGGCTGCACGGATTGCGCGAGAGACGCGTTGGGAGAGCCGACGGCGAGAGCCAACGTCCACGCCATGCTGCAAAAGTTGCGTCCAATCATGGCGCAAGCTCCACTGCCGGGCCAACTCGGGCGAAACAAGCCGCGGCAAGCGTAGCCAAGGCGCTCAGAACCGTATAATATCGATCGTGAATGGTTCCATAGCTAGATCGAATGACTGCCGCTACTCAATGGAACGAACGCGTCCGCCGCCGCCTCAAGTTGCGGGACGTGGATATTCTGCTGACTGTTATTCAGGCGGGCAGCATGGGGAAGGCGGCCGAAGCTCTTAACATGTCGCAACCCGCCGTTTCCAAGGCGATTGCCTACCTGGAGCACACGCTTGGCGTACGTCTGCTCGACCGCAGCCGCCGCGGCGTGGAGCCGACGCCCTACGGGCGGGCCCTCGTCAAGCGGGGTGTCGCCATCTTCGACGAGTTGCGCCAGGGCGTTCAGGACATCGCGTTTCTCACTGATCCGACAGCGGGAGAGATCCGCGTGGGAGGAAGCGACCCCATGGTGTCCGCGATCATTTCGCCCGTCGTACACCGGCTCGCCGAGCAATATTCGCGAATGTCCTTTCGTATCATCATCGGGGATCTGCGAATGCTGTGCCGAGAATTGGACGCGCGCCACCTCGACGTCGTGCTCTGCCGACTGTTCTACCCTCTCTCGGAGGAATACTCAGCTGAAGTTCTTTTTGAGGATCCCCTTGTCGTCGTTGCCGGAGCTAAAAACCTCCTGGCTCGTCGCCGCAAGGTCAAGCTTGCCGACCTGTTGGACGAGCCCTGGACACTGCAGCCGCCAGACAACACTTTTGGCTCGTTCGTCATGGATGCCTTTCGCGCCCTCGGGTTCGATCCTCCGCGCATTGCCTTTGGCACCACGTCCTACAGTCTGCGCGCTGAATTGCTCGCGACCGGTCGGTACCTCACAATGGTTCCCCGCTTTTCGGTCCTGCTGCCGCGCCAGAATCCGTCGCTCAGGATCCTTCCGGTGGAATTCCCGAACACGCGACATAAGGTTGCGATCATTACCTTGAAGAACCGGTCGCTCAGTCGTGCTACGGAGCTTTTCATCGATCGCGTGCGTGCCATCACGAGGCCGCTGACGAGATTAGGGTAGCTCGGTGTCTGCGTACAATGAGTGCCTGGGATGCTGCGCTAGCCCAGCTTGATTCCAAAGAGTTGGTGCAGAAGCCGATTCGGCAGTCGGCAATCGGCAATCGCAACAAGAGAGCAAGCGGCGAAAGGATCGTCTACCCCGACTGCCGACCCCCGACTGCCGACCCCCGACAAGACTCTCGGTCTGAGGCAGAGCCTCGTTAGGTTTCCATTGACATTGGTAGCTTCCGGTAGCCTGCGCAAGCCGATGCATGAGCTGCAGCGCGATCGCGGACCGGTGAGCTCCCACGGGGGGCCAGCGATTGGCGATTGCGTCCGGCCGATTCCTATTGCCTACTGCCGAGATAAAGGGGGCGGACCTGCGCCGGGGCATCGGCCGGGCTGTTCTTCGACGCCAAAGAAGCTCCGGGAGGAAGCCATGTCGCGCTTGTGGCGCTTTGCATCGACCGTGGCGCTGGCCATCGCAGTCCTGAGCCCGGCCGCGGCACAGGACTACCCGACGCGCGCCGTCAGGATCGTCGTGCCGTTCGGAGCCGGCGGGCCGGCAGACATCTATGCCCGCTACGTGGGCGACCAGCTGCAGAAGGCATGGGGGCAGTCGTTCGTAGTGGAGGCGAGGCCCGGCGCCGGCTCTTTCATCGGCACCAGCGAGGTCGCCAAGGCGGCACCCGACGGCTACACGCTGCTGATGATGTCGAACACCCACACCGTCAACGAGACCCTGCGGCCGAACCGGCCGTTCAACCTCATGCGCGACTTCGTCGGGATCGCGCCGGTCAACTACTCCGACCTCATCATGGTCATCCACCCGTCGGTGCCGGCCAAGGACCTCAAGGAGTTCCTGGCGCTGGCCAAGTCCAAGCCGGGCCAGCTCAACTACGCCTCGTCCGGGCTCGGCACGCCCTATCACATGGCCGGCGAGCTGTTCAAAGCCATGAGCGGCACCGACATCGTGCACGTGCCGCACAAGGCGAGCGGCGATGCCCGCACCGCCGTGCTCGGCGGCCACGTGCAGATGATGATCGACGCCATCACCACCACCGCGCC
>JBIOVC010000614.1:0-6291 GCA_044867545.1 Hyphomicrobiaceae bacterium
GCCTCGTTGGCGCGGATCGTCTGCTCGTGCTCCTCCTCGATGAGGGCGAGCTGGCGGCGCAGCTCCGGGTGCCGCGCGAGATAGCTTTCCACCCGCTCGTGATCGGCGCGCTCGAGCTTGCCGGTGACGTACCACGGCAGCAGCATCTCGATCTCCTCGCGCTCGGAGAGAGTCTCGGTATTGTCGCTCATGGCCAGCCTCGATCCACACCTGCCGACTTCATCGCTTCCGACAACCGCTTGCGCGCGTAGAACATGCGCGTCTTCACCGTGTTCTCCGGGATGCCGATCGCTGCGCTGATCTCCGCAATCGACATCTCATGATAGTAGACGAGGTCGATGATCTCGCGGTGCTCAGCCGAGAGCGCCCCCATGCACTTGCGCAGAAGCGCGCCCTTGTCGGCCTTCTGCACGGTGACCTCGGGGTCGTCGCTCGTATCGCTGAGCTTGAGCGCCTCGTCCTCGTTCCAGCTCTCCTCCCGTCGCTTCCTAAGCGCGCTCGCAGCCCGGTGATGGGCAATCGAGAGCACCCAGGTGGAAGCGGACGACCGTCCCTCGTAGCTGCCCGCATTGCGCCACACCTCCAGGAACACCTCGTTGGTCAGCTCCTCGGCTACCGCCTCGTTGCGGACCATACGCTCGATGAACCGGAAGACGCGGACCTGGTGGCGCATCAGCAGCGCGCGGAGCGCGGCCTGATCCCTGGCCGCAATACGCGCGATGAGATGGCGGTCGTCCGTGCCTTGGTTCATCTGGCCGCCGCCACGTCCGGCTCCAACCGTATGCTTAGTCGCCGCGGGTCGGGCGAAGGTTCACGGATCAAGGCACGCTCGCGCCCGGCTGATCCGCAGGCGGCATGCAGTGGTGTCGCCGCAAGATAGGACAGGCCCTTCGCCCGGGCCAGCGCTACGAGCCCGAATCCCGCGCGGCGTGCCGATACAACGGCTCGGCCGACCTCCGGGAAATCGCGCGTTTGAACCTTGCCAGCTGAAACCGCGACAGATGCGTTCGTGGCCGCAGGAAGCGGCCGGAAAACGCAACAAGGAGTATCTAAGATGATCATCAAGCGGTCGGGCGCCGTGAAAGGCCTCGCAGTAGCGCTCAGTGCGCTCATCCTTTCCGCCGGCGCATTCTCGGCGACACCGGCAGAGGCCGGGAAGAAGAAGGTCAAGATCATCGTCAACCTGGGTGGCGGTCCCTACATCGGCTACGGCGGCTTTGGCGGCGGTGGCTGCTGGTGGCTGAAGAAGAAAGCGCTGAACACTGGCAGCGCCTACTGGTGGAACCAGTACTACCTCTGCAAGGTCTACTCCTAGTTCGGCGTGCCCATTGGACACTCGGGCGTGCCGGGCCCAGCCGTTGCGAGGGGTCGCGGCGGTTGGGCCTTCCTCGCTTCTTCCTGCCTCGCCCCGCCCGCCGTTAACCTCCCCTTAAGCACTTTGGGTGCAGCGGCGCGGGTCGTCCGCGCCGGTTTGAACCTGTCTCGCCGACGCCGCGACCAAACGGGTGTCGGCAACTCGTTGAGACAGGCGATCCAATGCTTTCCATTGCAGCCGAGTCCCCGCTTCTCGATCAACTCAGGGCCACCGAGCGCGCGCTCGCCGCAAGTCAGGCGCTGCTCGCCAAGATGCTGCCCGATTTCGTGATCGAGCGGCTCACAGCCGAGCCCGGGCAGCCGATCGCCGACAACTTCGCCGAGGCTTCCGTGCTGTTCGCCGACATCTCCGGCTTCGTCGGCATCGCCAAGCGGCTCGGCAATGAGCGCACCGTTCAGCTTCTCAATCGGCTGACGCGCGCCTTCGATGCGCTGGCGGTCCGTCACGGCGTTGAGAAGATCAAGACCATGGGCGACGGCTACATGGCGGTGGCGGGCGTTCCTCATCCACAAACGGACCATTGCGAGCGGCTGGCGCGGCTCGCCCTCGACATGCGCGAGGCGGCTGTCAGGATCAGCCGGGAGACCGGCGTCGAGATCAAGCTGCACATCGGCATTGCGTCGGGGCCGGTGACGGCCGGTGTCATCGGTGCCGACAGGATCGCCTACGACGTGTGGGGCGATACCGTGAACCTCGCCTCCCGGCTTCAGGGTACTGCGGCGGCTGACGAGATCCTGATCTCGCGCGAGGCCGGGCAGCAGCTCGGTGAGTCGTTCGTGCAGGGCTACCGGGGCGAGGTGCAGATCAAGGGTCTCGGCAAGGGCGAGGCTTGGGTGCTCGAGGGTGCCTATGCCGGCGGCGGCTATCTGCACTAAGCGGCGCATCCTGAACTACCATCAGCGACGTCGAGCGCCGGGAGCGGCAGGACCACCAAGCGGAGCCCCCTTGGAATGTCCCAGTCATCCACAGGCTGGGGTATGTCCGGGAAGAGCGAGCGCAGCCGATCGTTGTCAGTGTAGCCGCGCCGTCTTGCCCGCATCTCGACGGCGCGCTGTTGGGCGCCCTCTTTTGGGGCGCCCCTTTTTTATGTCTCGATCAACGCTAGTATTTCGGCCAGAGGATCGAGAGACCGGCGACCACGGCAACCGCAATAAAAGTGCCTATGGGGTTGAGGGCAGCGGTCAGGAAGCTCGGCGAGACGAAGGAGTCGTAAAGCAGAGCTATGAGTGCGACGACCGAGGCCCAGACCAGGAAATTGCAGAGCCAGTCAGCGAAGTTGTCGACCATCGGAAGGTCCTCCCTAGATGGGTCGCTCCCGCAGAGTCACTCTAGCACCGGCGGCGTTCGATGGGCAGGCGCGAGGCAGGCGTTGGGCTTTAGAACAGTGGTCCGCCGGCGGTGTAGACGGGGCCATTTACGTCGCCGGTGCAAAGGCACTTGGGCTGCAGGCCGCGCCCCAATAGGATCGCACTCCAACAACACAACCCCTTAGGGAGGGGCCAAGGTGGCGAAACAGTCGCGCCGCCTCTCCGCGGTCGAGGCGCTCAAGGACCTTTCCTCCGGCGAGCACGATGAGCTCGAAAGCCGGCTCGTGCCGATGTCCATTGCCCGCGGCGAGACCCTTATCCGGCAGGGCGATGCCGCCGATGCGCTCTACCTCGTCGTGTCAGGCCGGTTCCAGGTGCTGATCGAGGGACGGGACCGACCGATCTCGGAGATCGGCCCGGGCAGCCCGATCGGCGAGATCGCCTTCTTCTCCGGCGGGGTGCGCACTGCGACCGTCAAGGCCGGGCGAGACAGCCTGGTGCTGAAGCTCACGCGCGAGGATTTCGAGCGGCTGGCCGAGCGGTCGCCCACCATCTGGGTCACCATCACGGCGGCGCTCGCCCGGCGGCTGGCGGAGACCACGTCGGGCGAGCACGTCAAGCGTGAGACGAGGCCGCGCACCATCGCCATCTGCCGGGCAGGCGCGGCGCCGGTGCCAGAGGCGTTCCTCGCCAACCTGCGCGCGGCGTTCGAGGCGCGGGCGCGCACCATCGTGCTCGACGAAGCGCAGTCGCGGCCCATGTTCCGCACTACGGCCGAGCGAGACAGCGAGGAGGGCACGCGCTGGTTCAACGAGCTCGAGAGCCGGTGCGACTTCGTGATCTATGTGGCAGAGAGCGAGCTGACTGCCTGGTCGGAGAAGGCCATTCGCCAGGCAGACCTCGTGCTCACCGTTGGCCAGCATGAGCACGGCCTGCCGGAGGCAGCACTCGAGCCGAATGCGGTGGAGCGGTTTGCGGTCGAGCTGCACAAGGGGGGCAACCTGCGGCTCGTGCTGGTGCACCGGCGGGTCGGCGGCATAACCGGAACGCGGGCCTGGCTCGAGCGACGTCCGTGGCTTGCCATGCATCACCACGTGGCGGTCGACAACGCGGCGGACTACGAGCGCCTGCTCCGCTTCGTCAACGGCACCGCGCTCGGGCTCGTCGCCTGCGGCGGCGGCGCCTTCTCGGCAGCTCACATTGGCCTCTACGAGGCGCTGATCGAGGCCGGCTTCGAGTTCGATATCATGGGTGGGACCAGCGGCGGCGGGGCGATGACGGCCGCGTTCGCGCTGGGGGCTGATCCCGACGAGATCGAGCAGCGCACGCACGATATGTTTGTGACGCGCAAGGCGCTGCGACGGCTGACATGGCCGCGCTACAGCCTGCTCGACCACACCGAGCTCGACCAGGCGCTGGCTCTCAATTTCACCAGCGTCGACATCGAGGACTTGTGGATTCCCTACTTCGCGCTCTCCACCAATCTTTCACGCAATGCCACGTACTGCCACCGCAGCGGGCCGCTGTGGGAGGCGGTGCGAGCCACCTCGGCGGTGCCTGCCCTGCTGCCGCCGTTCTTCACTGCCGAAGGAGAGATGCTGGTTGACGGCTGCCTGCTGGACAACGTGCCGGTCGAGACCATGCGATCGCTCAAGTCGGGACCCAACGTGGTGATCGACTTCAGTCTGCCGCGCATCGATCGCTACAAGGTCGACTACCGGGCCCTGCCCTCCCGGTCGGCGCTGCTCAGGCGCATCTGGAGCCGGACCGGACGGCGTGATCTGCCGCTAGCGCCGACGCCGCAGGCGGTGTTGATGCGGAGCCTTATGCTCAACCGAAGGGAGCTTGTCGGCGACATCGGCCCGGGGGACATCCTGCTCAGCCCGCCGATCCCGGCCGGCGTCGGGCCGCTCGACTGGCACAAGCACGGGCTGCTCAGGGAGAAGGGCCGCGAGTTCGCCCGTGCCGAGCTTGCCCGGCTCAGGTCGGAAGGGCACCCGCTGCTCGCCGCACGCGGGCGATCATGACGCCGGGCGGCAGCCTGCCCCGCCTATCTCGGAAACACGATGTTCGGCATCCACTGGTAGCCGTATCCATTCCAGAACACGTAAATGGCGGCGAAGATGATGGTCGTCACAATGGCACCGGCGAAGGCACTGCGCCCCACAAGGGCCTGCCCAATCAAGGATGAGACGAACGTCAGAGCGCAGAGCAGGCCGAGCGACGTCGGATTGATTGCGGCCCAGATGGCTGACCAGTCAATTGGCGGCATGACCTGCTCCTTCACGGCTGGCTCCCGTTTCCGAGTCCGCCCCGGGCCTCGCTGAAACGGGCTCTTCGATCGGCAAAGCCTATGGCGTGCCCTCGTACTTGAACGATACCTTCATCTTGGTCCGGTAGGCCGTCACTTTGCCGTCCTCGATAACGAGGTCCTGTTCGATCACTTCCGCGATGCGCAGGTCTCTCAACGATTGGGCCGCGCGTTCGACCGCTGTCCGGGCCGCCTTCTCCCAGGAGTCCGTGCTGGTTCCAACCAGCTCGATAACCTTATAGACGCTCTCCGCCATTGCAGCCTCCACTTCTCGTGCACCAATCCCGCATTGCGGCGGGCGCGCGTGGCGTATACGCCACAGTCTGCCGGAACCGGCCCGGTGAGAGGCGGTCGAGCCGACAATGGTGGGGCCCGGCGCCGCCAGCGTCCGGCGCCGAGCCGATTATGTCAGGCCTTCAGCGCTGCCAGCACGCGCTCCGCGGTGAACGGCATGTGGCGCAGGCGCTTGCCGGTCAGCGCAAAGAATGCATTGGCGATGGCGCCCGCGATGAACGGGTTGCCGATCTCGCCGAGCCCGGTTGGGCGGGTGTCCTTGTCGAGGAACGCGACGTGGATCTCCTCAGGCGTGTCGGACATGCGCATCACGTGATAGTCGTGGAAGTTCGACTGCTCGACGACGCCCCCCTTCACCGTCACGCGCTCGTGGAGCACGCTCGAGATGCCGTACATGATGCCGCTCTCGACATTTGCACGCGCAGCGTCGGGCTGCACGACGGTGCCGCCATCGACCGCGACCCAGACCTTGTGCACGCGTATCCTGCCCGAGTTGCGCTCGAGCGAGATCTCGACTGCACCGGCGCCGAGGGAGCCCGAGCGCTCGGTGATGGAAACGCCCAATGCACGCCCCTCGGGGCGCGGCGTCCTCCAGCTCGACATCTCTGCCACCCTCTCGAAGAGGGCTCGGGCCCGCGGCGTCATCGACATGCGCTCGAGGCGGAATGCGATCGGGTCCATGTTCTCGGCGCGCGCCATCTCGTCGACGAACGATTCGATGGCGAACACATTGAAGACGTGGCCAACCGCGCGCCAGTGCTTGAGGCGGATGCCGTGGCTCGTGCCGCGCAGCTCGATGTTCTGGTTCGGAACCCCGTAGTAGGGGATCCTGACGCCGGTGGTGAGCAACCCGCCGCCGTCGCCGACGACGCAGTGCCGCCAGCCGGTCACCTTGCCGTCGCTGCCAAGGGCGGCCTCCAGGCACTGGAACGACTGCGGGCGGAACATGCCGTGGCTCAAGTCCTCCTCGCGGGTCCAGACCAGCTTGACGGGCTTGCCCGTAG
>JBIOVC010000615.1:0-5585 GCA_044867545.1 Hyphomicrobiaceae bacterium
CCGTGGTACGTGATCCCTTCCGACCGCAAGTGGGCACGCAACGCGGCCATTGCCACGATCGTGCGCGGCACGCTCGAGGCGATGCGCCCCGAGTACCCGAAGCCCGCCTGGAATCCCAAGGATTTCAGGGTGAAGTGACGCCGTTGTTCCTTCGCCCCCCTCTTGCGTTCCCGGCCGGAGCGCGCAGGCGGCGCAGAGCCGGGGGCGCAGGTTGAGAGGAAGGTGCTGGAGCAAAGACCAGAGTGTCCCTCAACCTGCGCGCGATGGCGGCTCATCGGCCGTTCATGTTAGCTGTGCTCTGATCTGTCGAACGAGTTGGCCTCAACCCTCGAGGAAGGACCATGCAACCGATCGCAGGACGCCGGACGCTGCTCGTCGGCGCACTCTCGCTGCTCGCCGTCGGCGTTGCCGCGCCGCGGAGCGAGGCCGCATCCGCGCAGGACATAGACTCGGGCGTCGCCGCCACGCTCGATCGGTTCTTTCGGGAGGTCGGCGGGGCGTATGAGCTCGCCAACAGAGCTGCTGGCATTCTGGTATTTCCAACCGTCGTCAAGGCCGGCTTCGGCGTTGGCGGCGAATACGGCGAAGGGGCGCTGCACGTCCGCGGCAGGCCGGTCGGCTATTTCAACACGGTATCGGCCTCGATCGGTTTTCAGCTCGGAGCGCAAGCCCGATCTGTCATCATCATGTTCATGACCGAGCAGGCGCTCGAGCGGTTCAGGCGCACCGACGGCTGGAGGGTCGGCGTCGACGCCGGGGTGACCTTGGTGACGGTCGGCGCCAGCGGGTCGATCGACACCAACAAGATCAACAGCCCGGTGATCGGTTTCATCCTGGGTGAGACAGGGCTGATGTACAATCTGACGCTCGAAGGCTCCAAGATCAGCCGCATCACCCGCTAGCGGGTGCGTGAGCTTCAGTGCGCGCGCTTGAACCAGAACGTGTCGGGCAGTCGCGTCATGCCGATCCGCTCGTAAAAGGCGACGACGTCCGGCATCGAGGCGAGGATCACGCTGACCTCGGGCCCGACCTGCCGCCGGGTCTCCTCGAGCAGCCCCTTGCCGATGCCATAGCCCTGCGCGGACGCCGCGACCGCCAGCTCCGGCACGTAGCAGCACCAACTAAAATCGGTGATGCAGCGCGCAACGCCGACAAGCGGAGGGTCGGCCTCATCAAAGCGCGCGGTGACGACCAGATTCGCGCCGGAGAGCATCGCCTTCAGCCTTACCTCATCCCCGACCGGTCGCGTGGCGCCGAGCCCGGATTCGACCAGCACGCGCCTGAACTCGGCGACGTCGAGATCCGGCTCTCGCGCATAGATGACGTGGGGGCGCTCGTTCACGAGCCGCTCACCGCACCGGCTCGATCCGGTCGACCGCCGCGCCGCGCAGATACACCGCCGCGATCTTGCGCGTGTTGGTGATGTCGTCGAGCGGATTGGCGTCGAGCACGATGAAGTCCGCACTCTTTCCCGCCTCCAGCGTACCGCCATCCTTGATCCGCAGGAACTCCGCGCCGTTCTTCGTCGCCGCGACGATCACCTGCATCGGCGTCATTCCGGCGAGCACCATGTCCTCCATCTCCTCGTGCGGACCCCACGGCCGGTTACCGTCCGTGCCGAGCGTGATGCGCACGCCGGCCGCGTTGAGCTTGGCGAGGTTACGCGCCTGGATGCCGTGAAACTCCTGCGCCTTCGGCCGGTCCGTGTTTCCTTCCTCGAGCTTCGCAAACGCCTCCGCCGGCATCCCCGCCTTGAGCCAGCTCTTGTCGACCTTGACGCCGCGTTCGGGCAGGTTCGGCGTCAGCACCACGTCCGGACGCTCCTTGAAGAGGGCCACCAGCTCCTCGTCTATGTCCTTGTCGCGGACGCCGTGTGCAAACGCATCGAGCCCGGCGCGCAAGAGCCCCTTCGCATCCTCCAGGTTGAAGATGTGCGCGGTAACGCGCAGGCCGTGCTTGTGGGCCTCGTCGATGATGGCGGCGTACTGCTCCGCCGTCACCTTGTCCACCTTGCCGTCGCGGTCGTCGACCCAGACCTTGATGATGTCGACCTTCTTTGCCGCGTTCTCCTGCACTGCCTTGCGCGCCTCCCCCGGCGTGTCGATCTGGAAGGTCGGGCGCAGCGGCTCCTTGCGCGTGATGCCGCGCCCGGCGCTCAAGAAGCGCGCCGCGCCGTGCATCGCCGCCCCGCGCATGTCGAGCAGATCGAGGTTGTCGGTGCCGAGGCTCATCGCCGCGGCAACCCCCCAGTAGGCGCGCTGCTTCAGGTCCCGTGCCAGCCCCTCGCGGCTCGTGCTCAGGTGCACGTGCGTGTCGATAATCGTCGGCATCACCGTCTTGCCGGCGAGGGTGAAGCGGCGGGCGCCGTCCGGCACGCGAACGTCCGCTGCCTGGCCTGCCCGTGTGATCCGGGAGCCCTCGACGACGAGCACCGCGTTCTCGATCGGCGCGCTTCCGTCGCCGACGATCAGGCGAGCGCCCTCGAACGCGGTCGCTTGGGCTTGAGCTGTTCCAGCAGCGAGAGTGAGGACGAGGATCACGACGGTGGCTGTCATCACGCGGCGCATACGAGCCTCCATGGCTTGATCGGCCCCGCAGCACGCTAGCCCGTGGTGCCACACGCGCGAAGGGGGGCACCGGACACGAGGGCGTGAGCGGCTTCCGCGCTTGGTCCCGGCCGCTCCGTCCCCTATGACACGGGACTGATTTCGGACACGAGGGAGAAGAACGCAATGACGCTGGTGCTGACCAACGACGACGCCGAGCAGGTTCTGAGCATGCCCGATGCGCTCTCGGCGCTCGAGAGCGTGTATCGGGACTTGGGCGTCGGTAGCGCCGTCTACCGGGGCAGGACCGACCTCTTCACGCCGACCCGCGCCGAGATCGGCGAGGACGTGCCGGCCGCCTACCAGTTGAAAACGCTCGACGGCTCGGTGCCGCGCCTGCAGGCGGGCTCGATCCGCGTCACCTCCGACATCGTCAAGTTTCCCCTCGTTAACGACCAGCGCCGACGCGTCAAGGTCCCAGCCGCGAAAGGCAAGACCTACGTCGGTCTCGTCTTCCTGTTCAGCCCCACCACCGGCGAGCTGATCGCGATCCTCCAGGACGGCCTGCTGCAGCGCTTCAGCGTCGGCGCCATCAACGCCATCGGCGCCAAGTATCTCGCGCGCAAGAACGCCTCGACCGTCGCGCTCTTCGGCGCCGGCGGCCAGGCCGGACCCCAGATCCTCGCCCTGAAGGAGGTTCGCCCCGTGAAGCGCGTGCAGGTCTACACACCGGCGGCAGGCGAGGCGGAGAGGTTTGCGAGGGAGCACGCCGCCGCCATGGGGTTCGAGATGGTGGCGGCGGCCTCACCGCAAGCCGCGCTCGACGGCGCCGATATCGTGGTCACCGCCACCAACAGCCGGGTGCCGTTCTTCCCGGCCGCCTGGCTGAAGCCCGGCATGCACTTGAGCTGCCTGCAGCGCGACGAGGCCAAGGACGATTGCTTCCGCGACCTCGATGTCGTGGTGTTCCACACCCACGCCAAGGAGCTCGAATACGTCTCGACCGATTTCGCCGAGATGGAGCGCCGGCACGATTTCGAGATGCACGATCACCCCGAGCGCGATCTCGACTGGAACGCGTTCCCCGATTTGGGCGTGCTCGTCGCCGGCAGGATCGCCGGCCGCACGAGCGATAGCCAGCGGACGTTCTTCCTGAACAGCACCGGCTGCGGCGCGCAGTACACCGCAGTCGCCCATTTGATCTACACGCGGGCCAAAGAGAAGGGCCTCGGCCACGAGATGCCGATGGAGTGGTTCGTCGAGCGGACCTGGTAGCCGTCGCGGGGGAATTCTGCGCGCGCCTCCTGCCGCCCAATCCGGCGAATGAGGGTTTCGAGCCTCGCGCTTCGGGTGTTCCACCCGGTTGTGACGACGCCGGTCCGGCGCAATCCTCCGACGCTGAAAATCGCAGCCCTGGAGGCCCAAAGGAGGCTCAAAATGAAGACGATAGCATCATCCGCGGCTCTGCTCGGCGCATCGTTGCTGACGGTCGCCGGACTCGTTGGTCTCGCCACCGCGCAGGACAAACCGCCGGACTCGAAAGCGATGCCCGTTGTGCTCTTCGTGCAGCCGGCGAGCGGCATGACCTTCAAGGACGGCGTCCTCACCATGAAGAACGTGCCGCAAAACACCTACTTCTTCTCCGATCGGCCCGAGCGGATCACCGGTCAGATCCGCAACGACATGTTCGTGAACTACTGGAACGGCGACGACAAGAACAGCCTGAAGAACGTGCCCCCCAACGCCGCGCTCGCGGTCGGCGGCCCCGAAGGTCGCCCCGTCGGGGCGATCGTTATGCTGAGCAACCCGCGGGTCCAGGGCAGCGACATGATGTATGACGTCAAGAGCCTGAAGGGCGATGTACCGACCGAAGCCGGGCAGACGGTGCTGTTCATCGACGATGCCGGCGCGCCGTGCTCGCCGGAGTACAGCGCGACGCTCTCGAGCTATCCCTGCTGGGCACAGAGGGCCCTCAGCGGCGGCAGGTTCTGAGCGGAGCCACCGCGCCATCTGCTGAGACGTGCGCGACCGGCTCTACTTGAGCCAGTCCGGGCGGCTGTCCACCAGCAGCTTGGCAACCGTGCTGGTGGCAGCTGCGCGCGTCTCCATCGGCCCGCGCGCCTGCTCGCGGATTGCCTCGGACTGAAAGTCGAAGCCGGTCGCGCCGTTGGCACCCCAGCCGCCAGGATCGGCAATGGCAAAACGCAACAGGGCGATCTCCGCCGCGATGAGCCGCCTGCGCGCCGCGATCAGATCCCGCAGCCGGCCCGCGTTGACGAGGTTCGCGGTGCCCGTCCGGTCGGCGCTCCAGGCGTCGCCCAGCGCCTCGAGCTCCGTAGCGAGCGAACCTAGCGCCTGAAGCACGTCTCGTGCCTCGGCGTCGGATGAGACGAGCTCCGCGAGCGAGGCGCCTTCGCCGTAGAAGGCTTCGGCGGTCACGTCGAGGTCGCGCGCACGCTTGAAGAGGTCGCGGTACTTGCTGGCGGACGCCTGCAGGACCCCGAGACGCCCAGGCGGTACATCGTTCCAGGTCTCCTCGAACCATTCCCAGTGCAGGTTGGTGTCCACGGTGCGATCGAGACTCTCCACCACGTCATTCGTCGTCCGGGGTGGAATGCCGGGGCGAGGAGCCCGCGCGACGTGACTAGGCAGCCGGTCCACGACCAGCAGCACGAAGGCGAGTTCGTCCCACTCCGCCGGCCGCGGCGGCGCGGTGCGGAAGTAGTCGAAGACCAGGTAGCCTGAGACCATGAGCGCTATCGCCGCCGCGGCTGCGGCCGCCCTGCCGGCAAGCACCCACTTCCTGATGGTCGCGGGGTCGAACGGCGGCACCTCCTTCGCGCGCAGCAGCTCGCGGAGCGCCGCCGGTTGCGCGCGCTGCCGCAGCAGACGCCGCTTGCCGAAGGCGACCGGATTGAAGTCCCGATCGAACGCGAAGAACCGCGTGTCGCCGAGCGGCTTCGGCAGCGCCTTCGGGAACAGCGTTCCGAGGCCGTCGACGAACCGCGACCACTCGGCCTCGCGCTCGTCGGGTTCGAG
>JBIOVC010000616.1:0-3404 GCA_044867545.1 Hyphomicrobiaceae bacterium
GCTGATCATAGCCCACTGCGGCGCTCCTGGGCCTCGCGCTCACGTTCGCGTCTTGGCCCGCCGCCGCGCAGCAATGGACCCCGCAGCAACGCGCGGCCTGCGAACCAGACGCCATGCGGCTTTGCCAGCAGTACGTCTCGGACATTGGCCGTGTCAGGGCGTGCATGTCCCCATTCGGCCGCGCGGCTGCCGCCCCGCCGAGAAGCGTGATGACTCCAAAGCGAAGGCGGATCAATTGATCGCCGATTTGAAAAAGCGGCGCGATGAGTTTCAAGCCACGGCCAAGAAGCAGGCTGAAGCGAGCGAGGTGGCCTGGCAACGCACCAAAACGCAATTGGAATCACCGTGGCACGGGTTTCGAAACGCAGGTCAAAACCTACATCGAGACTCTCGGCAAACAGGTCCAGCAGCAACAGGCAACATTCCGGGATATTGCCGCCGCGCAGATCAAGGCTTGGCGCAAGGCGGCCGACAAGCTCCATGAGGAAGCAGCGAAAGTGGCAGCCGCAAGGCGCGCCGATGTCGATGCCGCCGTCAAGCAAGATGAAAGCGGACGCGGCCGAGGCTGAAGCACAAATGCGGAAGCTAAAGCAGGCGGGAAGCGAATCCGGTCTCCCGGCGGGCCGCTAGGGCAACGCTTGCCGGTGATCCCGTGTTCCGGGGACCCGTCTCGATCAGATCGCATTGCCGTCCTAATTCGGACATCGGGGTCTGCGAAGTGAAGGCGCGTGGGGAGCACCGTAGCTTCTCCCCACTCCCTGTTAACTCAGCCCCGCTTGGCCCAAGACTGGCGGGGCTTTTCCTCACTCCCGCCGCCAGCTTTTGCGAATCCCGTCATGGCTCGTCTGATTGCATTGGTGATTGTCGCGACCGCTCTCGCAGCGTGCGCCGGCCATGTGGCGGACTACATACCCACGTGGCTCGACGGCCTTCCAAAAGATGCGCCGCCTCGGCCGGGCACCCCAGAATATGATGCCTTGAGGCAGAAAATGGATGCCGAGGTTACCCGCGACAAGAGCAAGGACCCGCCTAAGCCAAAAACCGATCCTGGAATCGCTGGTTTGCCGAAATAAAGCGTCCGTGCTGCATCGCCGCTGCGCTCCCTACACAAGCCGAGTCCGCCGACTGTCCTCGATTACTCGTGTGCCCTGGCGCAAGGTGATCGGTGTCTGGGGCCAGCGCTGACATGCGGCCAGGTACGTTGCCTTCGCAACTTGAAGGTCCTCGACGCCGGCCAGGTGCTCTATGACGTTCTCGCCGTCAGCATCCCACGCATCGATGCGGTAAGCGAAACGGCTGCGATAGTTCATCGCCATTTCTTTTTGCCCGATAGCCGTAGCGCACCCGAGTGGCTGCGATCTCCCTGATGCGTCCGATCAGATGAGCCTGCCCGGCTCGACGTGAGCGGTAGTGGTAGGTCGATCGCACGACTATTGTTTCCGAGGCTTTCCCTGCGAAATGATACGCAGCCCGCATCGTCGTTGCGGGCGCGCTCCCCCCACCCAGCCCCCTGTACGGACCGGGGACATCGGAGACACCTGTTCGGGGACATCGGAGACACTTGTCCGAACCGATTCGTTCGGACAAGGGGGTCGTCGATGCCATGGCGAGAGCTTTCGGTGATTGAGCAACGGGAAGACTTTGTCCGGCTGGCCTTCGCAATTGGCGCGAACATAAGCGAACTGTGCCGGCGGTTTCGGATCAGTCGAGCGAATGGCTACAAGTGGCTTGCTCGGCACCGGGCAGAAGGACGCGCTGGGCTGGCCGATCGCTCGCGCCGGCCGCATCGCAGCCCGATGCGCGCCGCAGCTTTTGTGGAAGCCGAGGTTCTGCGCATTCGCGATGCCAGCAACAACGCCTGGGGTGGCCGCAAAATTGCAGCTGTCATGCGGCACGAGGGCAAGGTGGCAGTGCCGGCGCTGAGCACCATTACCGAGATTCTGCGTCGACATGGCAAGCTCGAGCAGCGAGCAGCGGAGCATCCCGGACCGTATCAGCGCTTTGAGCGCGCGCAGCCGAACGAGCTGTGGCAAATGGACTTCAAGGGCGACTTCACGATCGGGTGCGGGCGCTGCTATCCGCTGACCGTGCTCGACGATCACTCGCGTTACGCTTTGGCGGTGGAGGCCTGCGGCGACCAGCGTGATCGAACCACCCGCGAGCGGCTGACGGCGGCGTTTCGGCGCTACGGATTGCCCGATGCGATGCTCATGGACAATGGCGCGCCCTGGGGCGATTCGGGCGGTCAGTCGTTCACGTCGTTCTCGGTATGGCTGTTGCGTCTGGGTGTGCGAGTGGTGCATGGCCGACCCTATCATCCGCAGACGCAGGGAAAGGATGAGCGCTTCCATCGCACGCTCAAGGCCGAGGTTCTGTGCGGCCGCCATTTCGCCGACCTGGGCGAATGTCAGCGTGCATTCGACAATTGGCGAGGTGTGTACAATCACCAGCGGCCGCATCAGGCTCTCGATCTGGCCACGCCGAGTGACCGCTACCGATCCAGCCAGCGCTCGTTCCCGGAGACGTTGCCGCCACTCGAATACGGTGCCGGCGATATCGTCCGCAAGGCCGACAAAGAGGGGGATATCCGGTTCAAGACCCGCCGTGTTCGCCTTGGCAGAGCGTTCCGTGGGGAGCTGATCGCGCTGCGGCCGACGAATGAGGACGGCGTATTCAGCATTCATTTTTGCACGCACCGGATCGCTACCTTTGACCTGCGTGAGCCCTGTGGGGCTGTGGACATCGCCAAAGCGATGCCCACAGCCCCACAGGCCCAACAACAAACGATCGGCTAATCAGGTTGAAAAAGACGCCGCATGTGTCTTCGATGTCTCCGAACGCCTGTCTTCGATCTTCCCCGTCCATTCAAGTTTGCGGGGAGAGGCTCTCGCCCGCGCCGTCATTGTGCATCAGGAATGAATGAGCTGCGCTAAAGCGTGCATGAGCGCGTGTGCTTCATGTGCTCGAGCGTTCGCGGAACGATGACGCAGTCATGGTGACCGCCATTGCTCGGCCAGATGCCCACCAGCTCGTCGGTTTCGGCATCGATGAAAGCGATGCCACTCGATAGCCGTTGGAAACCGCTGAATATGCCGACCACGTATTTGCCGTCGTAGGTCACCGCCAGGGTTTGCATGTCCGGCCCGATGCCCTGGATCTCTTTCTTGATCTTCCAGGTCTTGGTGTCGACGACCATGATGCCGCTGGCGGCCGGCGAGGGGTGCAGGATCGAGAGGTAGAGCTTGGAGCCGTCCATGGAGAAGACCATGTGGAACGGGTTCGGATATTTGCCGACCCACAGCGGGTCCTCGATATGCGCGATCTTCTTCCAGTTGCGCGGATCTGGATCGCTCGAATCGAACACCGAGCAGTTGTTCTCGCGCAGATTGTTCATCATGCACAGG
>JBIOVC010000617.1:0-2500 GCA_044867545.1 Hyphomicrobiaceae bacterium
TGGCGACGGGCGCCGGCCATACGGCAGCAGCCTTCGCACCGCACGTCGCAAGCGTCATCGCCAGCGATGTCACCGAGGAGATGCTGCACGAGGCGAAGGAGCTCGCCCGCCGCAGGGGATTGACCAATATCGAGGTCGCGGCGGCCGAGGCCGAGCGGCTGCCGTTCGATGATGCCGCATTCGACCTCGTCACCTGCCGCATCGCCGCGCACCACTTCGCCGACGTTCCGGCGTTCCTTGCCGAGGTTCGCCGTGTGCTGAAGCCCGGCGGCCGGCTCGCCCTCGTCGACAATGTCGCGCCCGACAGCATCAGCATGCCGGGGCTTTCCGACGCCCGGCTGCAGGCGGCCGCCGAGACCTTCAACGCCTTGGAGAAGTTGCGCGACTCGAGCCACGTCCAGGCCCTGACCGCCACCGATTGGCAAGCCCTGGTCGGCACGGCCGGCCTGGCGATCGAGCATGTGGAGCTGCTCGCGAAGCCCATGATGTTCAGCGCCTGGTGCCGGAACACGGCGGTGCCGGCCGCGACCGTGCCGAAGCTCGAGGCAATGATGCGTGATGCCGACGAGGTCGTGCGGGCCTTTCTCGACCCGCAGCCGGCGGACGGCGACATTCGGGTGATTTTTCGAGAGATTCTGCTGATCGCGAGGAAGAGCTAGCAGAGCAAATGCTGGTCAAGCCTCCGGCGAGCACCTATCTCGTCTACTCCGGCCGGTCAGGGAGCGGAGCGCGAACGTGAAGGTGGCGAGCGGTACACGGCAATGGGAGAGCGCGGTCGCGCCGAGCCTGGCCGACTTCGAGGCGCTGGCCGCTGCCGCCTGGGACCGCCTCCCCGGGGAATTCAGGAGCATGTGCGGCGATCTCGTCATCCGTATCGAGGACTTCGCGACCGACGAGGTGCTGGAAGCACTTGGGATCGAGGATCCGTTCGAGCTGACCGGCCTCTATCACGGCGTCAGCCTCGACAAGAAGAGCGTTGCAGATCTGCCACGCGGGCCAGACATGGTGCTGCTTTATCGAAGGCCCATCCTCGACGAATGGACCGACAGCGAGGTCGCGCTCGGCCAGCTCGTGACGCACGTCCTGGTGCACGAGATCGGCCACCACTTCGGCTTTTCCGACGCCGATATGGCGGCGATCGAGGCCGCGGCGGAGATGCCCTCGCGCGATGGCACAGCCTGAGACACACAAACAGCAAGTGGAAATGTAGCCCTTCGCGCCGCATTGCGTTTCCTGAGCCGCCTGGGCAATGCTAGATGAGCAACGGGGTCCCGAGGGGCAGCAGAGCAGCATGAAGAGCTGGACGCATCTCTCGATCGTCGCTGGGTTGCTGGCGGCAGTCCTGGTCCTGCCGGTCTGGGCCGAAGGCCCCCCGAGTCCGGACGAGTACGTCGCCCACGTCGGCGGCGATGCGTCCGTCGTGCCGGCGGGCCAGCTCAAGCTCGACAACCGGCGCATGATTTGCGGCCAGCGGCCGACCGTCCTCGACAGCCAGCTCGATGACTACGGCGCCGCCTATCCGGGGTTCCTGATCCTCAACCCTCGCCTGCTGGGCCGGGTATCGACACCCGTGAAGCAGTGGATCTTCGCCCACGAGTGCGGCCATCAGTTCCGCGGCCCCGACGAGGAGACGGCCGACTGCTTTGCCGTCCAGCGGGGGCGCCGCGAGGGCTGGCTGACGCCGGAAGGCCTCGAGGAGGTCTGCAACTTCATCCGGCCGGCCAAGGGCGACAGCATGCACTTTTCAGGCTCGCACCGTTGTGAGTATATGCGCCGGTGCTACGCTGATCCGACCGTCCGCTAGCTGCCCGGCAGGCGCGGGCGGCTCACGCCGATCGAATTGCCGGACCCAAACGAGAGAGTGTGCCGATGCAGAAGTTCACGACGCTGACGGGCGTGGCCGCGCCACTGCCGATGATCAACGTCGACACCGACATGATCATCCCGAAGCAATACCTGAAGACCGTCGTGCGGACGGGTCTCGGCAAGGCGCTGTTCTCGGAGATGCGGTACGACGCAAACGGCAAGGAGCGACCGGATTTTGTCCTCAACAAGCCGGCCTACCGCAAGGCGCAGATCCTGGTCGCGGGCGAGAACTTCGGCTGCGGCTCGAGCCGTGAGCACGCGCCCTGGGCGCTGCTCGACTTCGGCATCCGTTGCGTCATCGCGACGTCGTTTGCCGACATCTTCTACAACAACTGCTTCCAGAACGGCGTCCTGCCGATCAAGCTTCCGCAGTCCGACGTCGACAAGCTGATGGACGACGCAAACCGCGGCGCCAACGCAACCATCACCATCGACCTCGAGCGCCAGGAGATCCACGGGCCTGACGGCGGCACGATCAAGTTCGAAATCGATCCTTTCCGCAAGCATTGCCTGCTGAATGGCCTCGACGACATCGGGCTGACGCTTGAGAAGTCGAAGGCGATCGCCAGCTTCGAGCAGAAGATGGCCGACGCCCGTCCCTGGGCGTGAGCCAGCATGATGCTGCGATGTGAGA
>JBIOVC010000618.1:0-3036 GCA_044867545.1 Hyphomicrobiaceae bacterium
CTCCGCCGATGGATGCCGGGTCACAGTGACGCTCAAGCGCGGCGTTCGGTTCTCGCCGCCGGTCAGCCGGGATGTGACGTCGGCGGACGTCAAGTACGCAATCGAACGCGGATTCTTCGGCTCAGTCAACAACGGCTATGCCGGGGCCTACTTCGGCAGCCTGCGGGGCGCCAAGGTGGGCGCTGAGCCGGCAACCGGGATCCCCGGGCTCACGACTCCCGACGACCACACGATCGTGTTCGACCTCGAGCGCCAACACAGGTCGAGCCGCTGCGCCGGCGGCGTCCTCGCCGGCGCGCTGTCCATGCCCCTCTCGGCGCCGGTACCGCAAGAATTTGCGAAGCGGTTCGACGCTATGCCGTCGTCCACGTACGGCGCGCACCAGGTCGCAACTGGTCCGTACATGATCGAGAACGACCCTTCAGGAAGGGCAGTCGGCTACGAGCCCGGGCGGCGAATCCGGCTCGTCCGCAACTCGAACTGGAACGCGCAGCTCGACACCCGCCCGGCCTACCTCGACGAGATCGAGATCCGCGAGGGCAACGACGACGCCACGCTGATGTCGCGCCGCATCCTCGAGGGCGAGAACATGATCAACGGCGACCAGCCACCCCCGCCAGCGGTCCTGCGGAGCGCGCTGGCCGAACGCAAGAGCCAGATCCAACTCGTGCCGAGCGGCGGCGCCCGCTGGATCGCGATGAACACCACGATCCCGCCATTCGATGACGTCGACGTGCGCCGCGCGGTGCTCGCCGGCTTCAACCACGCGCACACGCCTGGGCGGACATCGACGAGGAAATCACGCGGCTCGCCGCCGCGATCCCGTGGCTCTGGCCCAAGCAGGCCAACATCCGCTCCGAGAACGTCGTAGGCACGATCGACGAAGACAACGCGGTCTGGTCGCTCGCGCATACGCGCATCGGGTAGCGCTTCAGACCACGCCGTGGTGACTGCTCGGCTGAGCGAGACGCCGTGACCTCGGTTGGGTGAAGGACCGCATGCCGTGGCAACTCGGCGGCAGACGAACTGCTCGTCGGGCAAGCCCACTTCGCGGACGCGCGCGGCGAGCGCGTCCAGACGATCTGGTGAAAGAGAAGCGGCGGCGGCTCGCCACCGATGAACGAGTCGCCGCGGCACTGACCGGGATCACGGGGATGCCGGGAGGGCGAGGCCCCGGTGGCGGAGATCATCGGCGGCCGGCGGGCGTGGATGGTCTCAATGATCTCGCGGCGGGTCGTGGAAGGGGTCGCAGCGCCGCCCATGAAAGTGCCCGACGGTAGGGTCGGCGGGAGGCGTGCGGGGTCGCGCGGCATCGCCGACTGTCCCCGGGTTGCCTCCCGCCGTTCGAAGCGCCGTTCACCTTGAACGCGCGCTACTCGATCGCTGTGGCGGCGGGTTTGCCGGCGTCGGTCCAGCGCTGGTCGCTCCCGATGCCGGGCCGGAGTAGGGTTGCGCCGGTCGCCTTTCAGGGGACTCGATACAGCCCAATGGCTGGAGAAAGAGCGGTGATTCGGATGGCCGGCATCGAGCGCAAGAACTTCGACTCTCCAGACGAGACGCGCCCGTTTCAGGGGAAGGGGAAGGCCGACGTCGTGGTGATCGGCGGACGGACCATCGGCCGAGGCGAATTTGAGCCCGGCTGGCGCTGGTCGGAGAACGTCAAGCCGATCGCAGGCACGGATTCGTGCCAGGCGGCGCATCTTGGCTACATGCTCTCGGGACGGATGCGCGTGCTCATGGACGACGGCACCGAAGCTGAGGCGGGGCCAGGCGACGTCGTTTCGATCCCGCCCGGGCATGACGCCGAGATCGTCGGCGACGAGACCTGCGTCTTTATCGACTTCACCGGCTTCGAGAGCTACGCCAAGCCGCAATAGCCGCCGCCGACGCGCACGGCGCCGCGAACGCGGGCGCGATCTCGCGACCGCTTCGCGCGGAAGCGAGCAGCGAGGCGGGCACTCCGGCGCCAACGTGCCGCTTGTCGACGACACGGGCACTTTCGCGCGTCGGGCAGCGGTGGACGCCACGACCCCCGGGCTGCCGAGCGATGCGGCCTTGCCGGACAGGCGCGATATCGGCTAACAGCTCAGGGCAAGGCCCGCAGGATTGCCCGGGATGCACGATGGGGACGTCCGGCGCGAGATCTTCGACTCTGTCGGCGCCGCTCGCCGAGAGCGCGGCGTGGGAGATCAGCGTCTCGCCGAGTCCACAGCTCCAGTGGCTGATCCATCATGCGGCCCGCATCACCGTAGATCAGCGCCGCGCGTAAAGCCGCCCACGTTCCGACGAGCACACGGACGACCATCACATGAGCCTTCCCGGGGTGCTCGACGGCAATCGCCAAATCGGGCGCCGGCGGCAGCAGCGGCCAGCCAGGCGGAGAACGAAACGAGCGACGCGCAGCCCCGACCGCCGTCGAACCGAGCGTCCAGCTGGAGAAGGCTTTCCGTGCGGCGCTTTGGCTTTCGCGTGGAAGCCAGCGGCGCCTCGGGGCTCGCAACGCCGCCTTTCCCGAAAAGTGCCCGTGTCGTCGATTTGCAGCACTCTGCCGGCGAATCGCAGCTGCTGCCCCGTTCCTATGGAGCGGCGGTACGCTGAGGTGCAGCCGAGGGATCGCAGCGTCCATCCGCAGTGCTTGTTCGGTTGCGTCTTCGGCCGTGTCTTCGCGGCCTACAAAGGAGTTCCTATGAGCCCTCCCGTCAACCGGGTCCGTAAGCAGGCCAGGAAGCTCGCCATCCGCTTCAAGAGGTTCAAGCGGCGGTTCGGTGCCGCCAGGAAGGGCAAGAACGGCAAATAGCGCGGTTGGGTGGCCGACCAGGGCACGCCGGTGCTGCCGGACGGCGCCGAGCTGGCGCTGCGCGTCAACGGTGTCGCCCCCCGCGTCGACGGCGTCTGGAGCTCAATCGCAGCGGCAGCCACCGGCGCGACGAGTTAGGCTGGGCCAACCGTGAGGATCGTCCAAATGTCCGATCTGCACGTCGGGGCGGATCTGTTCCAACGTGAATTGCTGATCGCAGCGATCCGGGAGACGAACGA
>JBIOVC010000619.1:0-2471 GCA_044867545.1 Hyphomicrobiaceae bacterium
GCCTGCTTCATCCAGTCGATCAACGACGATCTCGTCAACGAGAACGGGATCATGGACCTGTGGGTGCGGGAAGCGCGCCTCTTCAAGTACGGCTCGGGCACGGGGAGCAACTTCTCCAAGCTCAGGGCGGCGAACGAGCGGCTGTCGGGCGGCGGCAAGTCCTCGGGCCTGATGAGCTTTCTCAAGATCGGCGACCGGGCGGCGGGCGCCATCAAGTCGGGCGGTACGACGCGCCGCGCCGCGAAGATGGTCGTGGTGGACGTCGATCATCCGGACATCGAGGAATTCATCAACTGGAAGGTGAAGGAGGAGCAGAAGGTCGCCGCCCTCGTCACCGGATCGCGGATCTGCCAGAAGCGGCTCAAGGCGATCATGAAGGCCTGTGTCGACTGCGACACCGGTGCGGACGGCACGGCGTCGATCGAGGAGCGCTGCTTCGACCCGGCAAAGAACCCCAAGCTGAAGGCGGCGATCAAGGAAGCGCGCCGGGACCAGGTGCCCGACAACTACATCCGCCGCGTGATCCAGTTCGCGCGGCAGGGCTTCAAGGACATCTCCTTCGACATCTACGATACCGACTGGGACAGCGAGGCCTATCTCACGGTCTCGGGCCAGAACTCGAACAACTCGGTGCGCGTTACCGACGAGTTCCTGCAGGCGGTCGAGACCGACCAGGACTGGAAGCTTACCGCGCGCACCAGCGGCAGGATCACCAAGACGCTGAAGGCTCGGGCATTGTGGGATGAGATCGGCCATGCCGCCTGGGCATCGGCCGATCCCGGCATCCAGTTCCACACCACGATCAACGACTGGCACACGTGCCCGAAGTCGGGGCCGATCAATGCATCGAACCCCTGCTCGGAGTACATGTTCCTCGACGACACCGCCTGCAACCTCGCCTCGCTCAACGTGATGGCGTTCCGGCGCCATTCCCTCTCCCCCTCTTCAGGGGGAGAGGGTCAGGGTGAGGGGCGGATGCTTGGCGCAGGTCCAGGGGCACCTGCCCCTCACCCCAGCCCTCTCCCCTCACGAGGGGAGAGGGAGAACGGCGGCGAGTTCAACACCGAGGCGTTCGAGCACGCCTGCCGGCTGTGGACCATCGTGCTCGAGATCTCGGTGACGATGGCGCAGTTCCCGAGCCGGGAGATCGCCGAGCTTTCCTACCGCTACCGCACGCTTGGGCTCGGCTATGCCAACATCGGCGGCCTGCTGATGGCCTCTGGCATTCCCTATGACAGCGAGGCGGGCCGCGCGATCACGGGCGCGATCACCGCGCTGATGACCGGCACGGCCTATGCGACAAGCGCGGAGATGGCCTCCGAGCTCGGGTCCTTCGCCGGATACGAGGCGAACGCGGCGGACATGCTGCGCGTGATCCGCAACCACCGCCGGGCGGCCTACGGCGAGATGGACGGCTACGAGAAGCTCGCGACCACCCCGGTGCCGCTCGACCGGCCGGCCTGCCCCGACAAGAACCTCAACAATGCGGCGCGGCATGCCTGGGACCGGGCGATCGAGCTCGGACAGCTGCATGGCTATCGCAATGCCCAGGCAACGGTGATCGCGCCGACCGGCACGATCGGCCTCGTCATGGATTGCGATACCACCGGCATCGAGCCCGACTTCGCCATCGTCAAGTTCAAGAAGCTCGCCGGCGGCGGCTACTTCAAGATCATCAACCAGGCGGTGCCCGAGGCTTTGCGCACGCTCGGCTACCGGGAGAGCGAAATCGCCGAGATCGAGGTCTATGCGGTCGGGCACGGCTCGCTCGCCCAGGCGCCTGCGATCAACAATGCGACCCTCAAGGCGAAAGGGTTCACGGACGAGGTGCTGGCCAAGCTCGACGCTGCGCTCGGCACTGCGTTCGACATCAAGTTCGTCTTCAACAAGTGGACGCTCGGCGAAGCGTTCCTCACCGAGACGCTGAGAATCCCGGCCGAGAGCCTCGCCGATCCGACCTTCGACCTGCTCGTCCACCTCGGCTTCTCGAAGAAGGACATCGAGGCGGCCAACGAGCACGTGTGCGGGGCGATGACGCTCGAGGGAGCGCCGCACCTCAAAGCCGAGCACCTGCCCGTGTTCGACTGCGCCAACCCGTGCGGGCGCAAGGGCACGCGCAGCCTGTCGGCGGAGAGCCACATCCGCATGCTGGCGGCGGCGCAGCCGTTCGTGTCGGGTGCGATCTCGAAGACGATCAACATGCCGAGCGAGGCGAGCGTGGAAGACTGCAAGGCGGCCTACCGGCTGTCCTGGCAGCTCGCGCTCAAGGCCAATGCGCTCTACCGCGACGGCTCCAAGCTCTCGCAGCCGCTCAACTCTCAGCTCTTGGCTGACGAGGAGGAGGATGCCGAGGAGGCGGTCGAGAAGCTGTCGGCCGACAAGCCCGCCTCGCAGCGGGCGGTCGCGGCGGCGGAGCGGATGGTCGAGCAGCTGAAGCGTGATCTCGAGCAGACACGCATCCGAGCGCTGAA
>JBIOVC010000620.1:0-23395 GCA_044867545.1 Hyphomicrobiaceae bacterium
CGCGAGGCCGAGGCGCGCGAGGCTCTGGAGCGGGGGAGAGCCGTCGTCGCCCGGCTGGCGCACATCGCCCGCTACCAGGCGCAATGGCGCGCCGACCTCTCCAGGTTCGACGCCGCCCTGCGCACCCTGGGGCCGTAGTGGTGTCAGCCCTCGCGGAAATCGGTCGGTGGGGGCGTGTCAGACTCGCCAGATCCGCTCGAGCCGTCGGCGGCCGGCTGCGCGCCGCCCAGGATTTGCTGCAGGCGACCCAGCAGGTCGCCCGAAGCCGAGAGAAGCCCCCCGATCGCCTCGATGAGGCGCTGTAGGTTGGAATTCGCCTTGCGTGTATCGTCCTCGAGGCTTTCCCCCTCGGACGGGTTGTCGTTGCTCACCGTGCTCCCCGCGGGTGGTTGTATCGTCGCTCCCGGGCGCCGCCCGCACGTCCTTATAATCGCTCGTCGCTCAAGCTGCCCTATCGCTGCGCTTGCGCTGCAAACGGCTTCGAGCCCGCATGGGTTCCGCGGAAGCGGATTTTGTGGTTGGCTGCCGGTGTAGCAGTGGAGCCCCCGCTCCGGGCGTCGACAACCCGCGGGCGTGGCCCGCTCCACGATATCGATCCGGTGCGGCACAGGAAATCCCGTACGAATACCTTGGGTGATGCACCCCGGCGGTTCCTTCCAGCTGCGCCCCGTGCGGTCCGTGGCTCCCCCCGAGCTACGATCCTGCGCTGCTGTTGCAGCGCAACGAGGTGCGCCGAAGCCCAGCCCGGAGGCGGCGTTTCGACAAGCCACCGGCGTACGCCCTGTGCAGCGGGGCGCCAGTATCGGACCGATATCGCAAGGCCGATATCGCATGACCGATAGCGCCACAACCGGAGGTAGCATTGCGGCCGATGCCGCAAGAGTTTGGCGAGCCGATGTGGCTGGCGAGCCTTGACCAGGCCATGTCGATTGGGCCATGTCGCTCAAGGCTTACTATCGCGACGCTAACGGTGTATTTTTTGCTCTATTCTGCATTCTGCGCGCCGGCGCTTGGCCCAAGCCAAAAGGAAACGGTGCATGACTGAATCGATCCAGCTCTTCTCCCCAGAGCCGGCCGCCGACAATAAGTCGGCAACCACGATCGAGCAGGTTCGCGATCTCCTGTTTGGTGAGGCCAAGCGCCAGCACGATACTCGCTTTGCCGACCTCGACCACGCGATCGAGAGCATGGACAGCCGCATCGCCGAGCAGCTGAGGGCGATGGAGGTGAAAATGGAGGCTTTGTCGCAGGCGCTCTCCACCAGGCACGAAGAGAGTCTGCGCCAGATCGGTGAAGCCCTCGTGTCTATCGGCCGCCATATTGCAGCCCTGGGAAGCTCGAATGAGTATGATCGCGATCGTAAAGCCTGATCGTCAGGCCGAGATGGAAAGACTGAAGCGCATCCTGCTCGCCGACGAGCGGGACAGCATAGAGACATTGCGCCGGGCATTGAGAGCGCTCGACGATCGCGTTGGCGACGACGAGCGTTTCCAGAACTCCATGACAAGGAGTCTGGTCGGTGCCTTCCGGGCGGCGGAGGCCGTCCAGCATCGCGAGCTTGCGGAGGCACTCTCGCCGCTTGTGCTCGCCGGCATCAGGCGGGAGATCGTCGAGTCGCGAGACTTGGTGGTGGAAGCGCTCTATCCGATCACCGGCAGGCTGGTCGCGACTGCGGTATCTCGCGCTTTCCAACGCCTCGTAACCGAGGTCAATGCGACGCTGGAAGCGGCAGTCAGCCTGGTCAATTGGCGGCGACGGGTGAAATCTCTCCTGACCGGTCGCCCGCTTGCTGAGATCATTCTGTCCGAAGCCGCCGGGTTTCGACTCGAGCGTGTTCTCCTCATCGAGAGAACGACCGGTGCGCTGCTGGCGACCTGGCCCGTGCGCGAGGACGAGGGGCGGAAGGGTGGCCAAACGGCGCTGATGGGCGGTCTACTGTCGGCGATCGTGAGCTTCTCCCGGGAAGCCTTCGAAGGCGGTGGTCACGACTTGCGGGCCCTCGATCTTGGCGATCGCGTTGTGATGGTGCGGTCGTCGGCGCGCCGCATCGTTGCAGCCGTCGGGCGGGGCGCGGTCGACGACCAGCTCCAGGCCCGTGCCGACAGCGCCTTCCTGAGCTTTCTGGAGACGAGCGCCGACGTGGAAGATGAGGCCACGTCGCATCCGCTCCTCGTGTCGCTTGCCCTGTCGCTCGTGGCTCAACCCGCTCCCGCGGGTGGCAAGAGAGCACCCGTCGCCCTGCTGATCGTTACAGCGCTGCTGGTTGCAGCGCTGGGCTACTGGGGGCTGCGCGTCTATGAGGCGCGACGGGTGGAGCAGCGGCTCGACGCTGCGCTCGCTGCGCTCGGCGAAAGGATTGGGGCCGGCGGAGGGGCGGTTGCATTGGTCAGGGACGCGGGGACCCGCACCGTCAAGGCGGTCGGCGTCCTGCCGAGCGAGGCGGCGCGTCGCGACCTGAACGATGCCATTGCCCGCGAGCTTCCCGGGCACCGGCTGGAGGCTCAAGTCCTGACGGCAACGGGCGGGCCGGCTTCACTCGACGTCGCTATGGGGCTCGACGGCCATGTCAAGCGGCTGGAAGGCGACATTGCGACCCTGCGTCAGGATACCGAGCAGGGCTTCAAGTCGACGGACCAGCGGCTCAAGTCGACGGAAGCGCTGGTGGGCTCGGAAGCCGATCGCCTGCGCACGATCATTCACGAGGCGACCGGCGGCCTCCGCAAGTCGACCGAGGAGCTGGTGGGCGCGGAGACCGGTCGTTTGAGCGCCAGAATCGACGAGGTGGCCAGCGGTCTGCCCGATGCGCGGGGTCTCCTGGCACTGACCTTGTCCAACTATGCGGTGTTCTTCGAAGCGGAGGCGTCGTACCGTTCGCTGGCCGAAGCGGAGCGCGACCTGGACACCATCGCCTCCCTGCTGAAGGACAAGCCGGGGCCTCGACTGCGCGTTGTCGGATATGGCGACGACCTGGGCTCGCGTACGACGAACCTCAAGACCGCGCGCGCCCGCGCAGAGAAAGTCGCCTCCGATCTGGTTGCGCGCGGGATCGACCGGGCTCGGCTGGTTCTTGCCGCTCGCGACGGCTCGCAGCAGATTGTGGGGACGCACGGTGTCGGTAGTCCCAACCGGCGCGTGACATTCGAGCTGGCCTACATCGAGGAGTGAACGGGGACGGGATGGCGGCCAAGAAGGTCATGATCCTGGGTGCTGCAGGGGTCGGCAAGACTTCGCTGTCGCACCGCTTGGCGTTCGACAGGTTCGATGGAAACTACAAGGCGACGATCGGCGTGGACGTCTACAACACGACGGTCGAGATCGAAGGCGACGTAACCGGCGCAACCATGCCGCTCGTGTTGTGGGATACCGACGGCGACTTCGGCATGAGCATCCTCGTCAATACCTATCTGCGCGGGGCTTCCGCGGCCATCGTCGTCGCCGATGCGACGCGGCCGGCAACGATTCCCTATCTTCAGAGGCTCGTGCTCGGCTTCAAGGACCTGTTGCCGGGCCGGCCGTGCGCCGCGATCCTCAACAAGGTCGATCTGCTGTCGGCGCCGTCGTCGATGTCGCCCGAGGACTATGGCTCGCCAGACTTTACGGCGCTGGCGAGCGCGCTGACCGGCCACGGCGTCCGACCGACCTTCGCCCGGCTTGCCGCAACAATTCGCTACCGCGGACTTTAGCGGGGAGGCCCTGAGCGCCTGTGTGGCTCTCACGCAAACTTTTCGAGCCCAGGGAACTCGGCTCCTGCGGCCCTTCGCCCATGAGCATGGCGGCCGCCTGCGTTGTGGCGCTGGCGCCATGCCCGCTACGGCCAGTTGGCAAACTGCCCCAGTCCGAAATGGCAGCCGTAGCCGAGGATGATCGGTCCCGGCACGGGCATGGGGAAGTCGAGTTGGAGGAACCCCGCGAGCGGCGGCAGCGGCGGCGGCTTGTCATCGGTCCGTTCCAAGTCGAATCCCCGCGCTCGCCCGTGCGTAGCTGCCGCAGCGGCTCCACCGTGACGTGTTGCGCTATCTCCCTGGTGACGAGCTTGAGCAGGACTAGTTCCTTGCGCACGTGGTCCCGGAACGAATTGCCGTGCCAGGGCGCAACGTAGGGCGTGCGCGAGGTCCATGTCTTGGCTGAGCCGAACAGCGCCGTGGAGGGCGCCGCGCCCATCCAGCCGGGCTCCAGGTCGTGCGCGCCCGACCCCGGCACGAACAGCCGCTCTGACATGGCGAACAGGCGGATGGCTACCCCGTCCAATCCTCCGGATGCAAACACCGTCAGGTGGTCGATGATGCCGTCCCTGTCGTCGTCCTCGGGCAGGTAGCGAGCATGGCTGTGGTCGGGCGTCGGCCCGTGGAGGCTCAGGGGCAACTCGTGGCTGCCGCGCGACCACCGCGCGCCCTCCATCAGCATCTCGCGCGCGGCCTCCCCAACGCGGAGCGTTCGCGTTAAAGGAAGAGATTTGCCACCGGCAACCCGCCAGCGCCAAGCTCGCACTCTCGGCTTTCCCTCCGAACTCATGTCCACCGGCCCCGGAACGTCCATATCGCTGCAACCAAGTAGATTGAAAACCCGCTCACAACCCGAGGCGGGACCACGGGCGACGACTCTGGCACAGCGGTTCCGATGCTCGGTCAAAATCCCTACTATGATGTGGCGCTCGCCTGCACATCGACATCCTCTTTCAGAGAAGCGACCAGTAGTCCGCCGATGAGGCCGATAGGTCTCGGCCAGGAGCGCGGCCGACAGGGCCTCGAGCGAGGCCTCGATACGAGGGCGCCGTGCCGGCGCGTCGTGCATGTCGCTCATGATCGCCGAGGCAGGTTCGCCCCGGCAGGGCCGCTCTCCGCCGCACCAGCCCGCGCATGTTGACGATCTTGGCACGCACCAGCGCGCGGGCGATCGCCAGGCCCTGCGCGGAGCCGGCCGCCGCATACTGCGCGCGCCTCGCCTCAAGGCCGGAGCGGTGCAGCGGTGCGGATGCGCCTATCGGGAAGCCGGTGGGGCTCCGCCACACCACGGGGCGCCCTGCGCCAGCAGCTGCGCCACGCACGGGCTGGTGATGGTCGCCCAGCCGTGGCCGAGATCGGCGCCCGCGGCGGCCTCCAGATCCAAGATCGACGCCTTGGTCTTGAACGCCGCGACGGCGTCCCTTGCCGCTGCCGCATCCACCTCCTGCCTCGAGTCGAGCGACAGGCCCATGATCACGACGCGGCGTGGCACCGCTTCCTCGTCGCGGCGCGTCACGATGTCCATCGCGAAGATCGAATAGCGCTGGCGGTAGAGCAGAGCGGTCGCGACAACCAGGATTGCGCCCGACACCAGCAATCCCTGGAGATGAGCTTGTGCCTCGATGGGACCAGTAAAGCCATGCCACACAAAACCGAACACCCACTGCAAAGCCGTCGTCAGCGAGAGCCGGGCCGGCCGCCCCTGCGTGGTCATCGCCAGCAGCGCGTCGAGATGGAAGGCCGCCATCTTCACGGCGATCGCACCGACGCCGAGGAGGACCAATGTCACCCACCAGGGCGTCGCGATCTCGCAGGCCGACAGCCACCGTCCGAACGCCGGCGGCAGGCGAAAAAGGATGAGCAGCGCGACGCCCCAGAACAGCGCTACAGCGGACCACGCACCGGCAAGCTCGACGAGTTCATTCATGGAACGGCCTCACTCCGTGTCTGCGGGATGTGCGGCAAACGCGAACGGCGCGATCTCCGGCCCTTCCTCGCTTGCGCGGATCGCGATCTCGTGCGGGGAGAGCAGCAGGCCGAACCGCGACGGGTTGTCGTCGCTGCGTCCGCCCGACGGCTCGGCGAGGAGGCGGTTGGCCAGCACCTGCTCTGCCACGGCGCCGGCGATCGCCCTGCGCACCCGGGACACGGCCTGACGGAAGGCGCTGTTGGCCGTCTTGTCGCGCCCAGCCAGCGTGTAGGTGCTCCGAGTGCCGCCCAGCTCGATGACGCGGCCCACGGGGCTCGGCCGGTAGGCCTGCGGCCGCCTCAGCATGTCGACCGTGATCCATCCCCGGTGCTCGGGGCCGACGCCGTTCGGGCCTGCGCCGAGCACGCCCGTTTTGGCCCACTCAGCCAGCACGCGGTAGACGATGAAGTCCTTCGGCTCAAGTCTGACGAGGACCGTGCCGCCGGCGATGCGCAGCGTCGAGGTGTCGGCCAGCATCTCCAGCACCACGCTGGTGCCTTCCGTCGCCGCGTTCACCTGGGCGACGTAGCGGGCGTAGTCCATTTTCTGCTCCAGCATCGTCCTGGGCAGCCGCCCCCGCACGCGCACGAAGGGGATGAGCGACAGATTGACGTCACCTGTGTGGTTGTGGCCGGGCCACCAGAAGTCGGCCTCCGGCCGCTCAAGGGCGGGGGGATGCACCAGCACGTGACTGAGCTCGTCCTGCGGCCGACCGAACAGGGTCATGGCGGCGCCGCCGTGGAAGCTCATGGTCTTGCGCCCGCCGGCCAGCGAAAGGTGCACGACGGCGCCGTCGTCGCGCGTCTCGCGCTGCACCACCTCGCACACCGCGTCGCCGAAGGCGATGGCGTCCTCCTCGCTCCTGAATGTCGGTGCAAGCCGCCGGAACGATCTCGGTGGCGTCCGCCAGCGACGGAGGCGCTCGCCGCCCTGCGCCCGGGCGGCAAGCCGCCGCCGCGATGCACCGCGTCCGGAGCGGCCACGTGCGAGATCAGCGTCCGCCTCAAGGTGGTGACGCCGATCCTCGGTGGCGGCTCCAAGCTGCGCGACGTGGACCGCGTTGACATCATCCGCGTCCCCACGGTGCGCGGCCACCTTCGCTTCTGGTGGCGGGCCCTGTATGGGCATCGGTACGCCTCCCCGCAGGAGCTCTACGCGGCCGAGACCGCCCTCTGGGGCCGGCCGGCGGACGGAGCGAGGTGGAGGTGTCAATCCCGTCGCATAGTCCGCATCGCGAGCAGGATCTGGAACGCTCCAACCCACTCAATCACCGCGTGTCCGCCTACGCGCTTTGGCCTGCCCGTGTTCAGGACGCGAACCCCAACGGTCATCTGCCGCGACGACGGCCGGATACGGTGTCATTTGCGTTGCGTATCGTTGGTCCCAAGAGCGGCGAACAGGTTCTGCAGAATGTTGTCCGCGCGTGGATTCTCTTTGGCGGATACGGCAGCCGCACACGGCGCGGACTCGGCAGTTTGACCGTCGATGGTGACGAGAAAGAGCGCAGGCAATGGCTGCCCAATCTTGTTGCCGATCCCAACGAGAAGCCGACCCCGGCGGAGTTGGCTGACAATCTCTTCGGAGTGAGACACTTCAAGAATCCGATACTTCGACCGGAGAAAGGACGAACAGCACGCGAGTCGCCGCAGCTTGCCAACGCATTGCTCTTCGTTGACCTTGCAGTCGAAACGGACGGTCTGCCGGGTTCGCATGCTGTCTCAGCATGGACCAACGCTCTTGGATGGCTACGAAGTTTCCGGCAGGACGTCGCAACGGGTGCGCGGCGGGCAGGAAACAACCATCCCGGTCAATCGAATTGGCCCGAGGCCGACAAGGCCAGGCACCACTACGGCGACAGCTTTGCACACCCCGCCCGCCAGGCGCACCGCCCAACGATGGCTTGGCCGAGAGCCGCTTTCGGCATGCCGATAGTCGGCGAGATCTGAGGGCAGAACGAGCCTGGCGAATTTACGCTGCGCTGGCGGTCCGTCTACGGCCAGCACGACCGGCTCGCGAGCCCGCTGATCCTGAAGGCCTTGCCCCTGGCGAATGGCAACTTCCTGCCCTGCGCACTTTGGCTGGACCGCGGCTTGCCCGACGGCGCGGTTGTTGGGCTTGAGGGAACGTGTTCGAGAACGGCAGGACGATCAAGGGTGTCAAACCCGGCACCGAGGCTCCCTTCCATCGCAGCGTGAACCCTGGGGCGGCCGATCACCCATTGCTCGCTCCGGGCGACAGGCCCCTGTTCGTGCCTCTGAGCAGAAAAGCGACGCTGCGGCAGGCCTTCTGCGACTGGCTTGTCAACAACAAGCTTGCTGCGCGGATCGCCCCATGACCGCCCACCTCATCCAGATCGCCGTCGGCCCCGTGCAGGAGTTCATCGCCCAGGCACGCCGCACGCGCGACCTGTGGTACGGCAGCCATCTACTCTCCGAGGTCTCGCGCGCCGTGGCGCGATCGCTCCATGAGGACCCACGCGTCGTCCTCGTTTTCCCGGCACTTGGGCGCGAGAAGATGGATGTAGGGCGGATCAATGGCAGCTCGATTGCGCGCCGCACGGGAGATCGTGGAGACAACGATCCGCCATCTGCCTGATGGGACCGTAAAGGTCTTGGACAAGGGGCACCTGGGCTCGCTGGTCTACTCGGGTGGCGACGATGTGCTGGCGTTCCTGCCGGTCGCCACGGCCCTCGTGTGCGCCGATGAGCTGCGGACGAAGTTCACGGAAATCATGCAGCTCGCCCTCAAGAGAAAGGACGACCTGCCCGCCCTCTCCGTCGGCATCGGCATCGGGCACCTCATGGAGAGCATGGCCGACCTGCTCGATCTCGGCCGCCGGGCCGAGAAGGCCGCCAAGGGCGGCAGCCTTCCCGACAAGACCATGCGCCGCAACGCGCTCGCCATCGTCCTCGACAAACGCTCCGGCGGCACCCGCGAGTGGCGATCGCAGTGGTCAGAATGGGTAGCAGAAGGCGGGCCGGCCAAGCGCCTGCTCGCGGACGGCACTTTGCTCGATCCCAGGCGCCTCGGTCCCAAGGCGCCGGTATTGCCGATGCGCAAAATTCATCAGATCGCGGCACTGCTTCGGCAGCTCCCTGAGTCGGAAGGCGCAGAGCGGGCGCCGCTGGCCTCCTTCAACGCGGTGCTTCTGCCTGAGTTGCGTCGAACGCAGTACCGTGTGGATGGAGGGGCTGACGGGTTGACGTTCTCGCAAGTCGCTCTCGCGGTCAGCGAGACAGAGACGTACGCCGAGAGCTACGGACGCACGAGAGCGTGGATCGACCGCATGCTCATTGCCCGCGCCTTCGCCGAAAGCGAGCCCAAGTCCAAATCCAGGCCGGGCAGCACCGACCTAGGAGCCGCAGCGTGAGCATCAGCACGCATTGCCTCGCGCTCGTCCCACGCGACGGGTTCTTCGTGAAGGACGGGCGCGGCTGGCAGACCTCGGCGCGCACCAGCGTGCTCGACTGGCCCTGGCCCACCACCGTCCGCGGCGCACTCACCACCGTATCGGGCAAGATCGCCGAGCGGCAGACAGGCAACCGCTTCGGGCCGAAGGATTGGAAGGACCGCCAGTCCAAGATCGCCATCGGCCCCCTGGTCGCTCTGCGCCGGACGCAGCTCGACGGACCTTGGCGCCCCATGTGGCCGGTGCCGGCCGACGCGCTGTGGCTGGAGGGGAGCACCACGGTGCTGCGCCTGAAACCCAAGAGTCCGGCGACAAGACGGATGCCATGCCTAAAGACCGCGTGGCCCGCTTCGGCTCCGACGGCCGCGTCGCCTGGATCGAGCCCGTGGAGAACGATCATCTCTTCGACATTCCAAGGCCCCTGCAGAACGCGTTCGGCTCGCCTTCGCAGGGTTTGCGCCTGATGGTCGTGACGCCCACGTGCTTCGCGCGAGGCTGGCTGCCCGACGGCTTCGAGCCGGTGAAGATCGATGACACGTGGGAGTTTCACGGCGCGTTGCCGAGCTTGTCTGGCGAGCTCGTCCTGCGTGCGGCCCTTGTGCCGCGGCCCATGCACATCTCGGGCTGGGACATGGCCGCCGGCAAGGATAACGGCGGCGCTCCGCGGGGCACCTCACGGCTTGTGCCGCCAGGGGGCAGTCTACTTCTTCGAGCGGGCTGGCAAGCAACCGCAGTCGTTCACGGCGGGCGATGCGCAGGCGCTGTGGCTCGCCCACTTCGGTAGGCGCACCGACGAGGGCTTCGGCCGCGTCGTGCCGGGCATCTGGAACCCGAAGGACACCGAGTGATGGAAAGCAAGGCCTATCTCCTGCACGCGCTGTCGCCGCTGCACGCCGGCACCGGCCACGCCGCCGACGTGATCGACCTCCCCATCGCCCGCATGAAGGCCACCGGCATCCCGATCGTGCCCGGCTCCTCCGTCAAGGGCGTGCTGCGCGATGCGCGAAGGGATCCGCCCAAGGGAGACAATCGGCCCGACGAGCACCGGAAGAGGTGGCTCGCTGCCTTTGGTCCCGAGACCGCCAATGCCGCCGACCACGCGGGCGCCCTCGTGGTCGGCGATGCGCGACTGCTTGCGCTCCCGGTGAGGAGCTTCAAGGGAACCTTCGCCTACGTGACGTGTCCGCTGCTGCTGCGCCTCGCCAAGCGGGACCTCGGCACCGGGCATGCAGCGAAGCCCATCCCGGGGATTGAGGAGCAGAGGGCCAAGGTCGGCCAGGAGAACGTGATCGGCCACGACGGCAAGCTCTATCTGCAAGACCTCGACCTCTCCCTCCAGACGGGCGGGCAGAGCGAGCAGGAGGTCGAGGCGTGGACGGACTGGCTCGCGCCCATCGTCTGCGGCTCGGACGATATCCTGTCGAAGCGCTTTCGCCATCGTTGACGACGAGACCATGAGGCGGTCAGCGCTTGGGGAGTAGGAGGCAAGACGTCCGCCGGTTACGGTTGTACTCGGGCATAACCAAGCCCTCGCATGAGGATTCCAGGTCACGGCGAAATGATCGGAGGCAACGAGCCGGCTTCGGGTCATGAAGGGGCATGGGTCAGGCGTTGTCGGCACGGAGCAAGCCGCCCTCGAAAGCTAACGGAAAATGGCTGCGGCGGCGAAATCCTCTAAGTGACGCCCTTGACATGGCGGCGAAAACTCAACCGCAACAGCCGCAAGAGAGTCCGTTGGTACAACGGGCGCGCCCACCCCGTCCCTGTACGCGACGATCGCTCCTTCGCCCGGCTCCGTCACTCCGCCCCTGTGGCGGGCAAGACGTGCACTGTTCCCGGCGAGTACACGCTTGCCGAATCTTCCCGCCGTTCCCCGATCGCGCACAGGCGCAGCATGGTGCGCCTGCGCATCAGCGCCTCGATCATCTCCACTCTGCAATCGACGCGATAGCGACATCTCGGCCGACACATCGTCGAGCGGCTGGGCCAAAAGCGCTATGCGGCCTCGTCCTCGGGATCTGCGTCGTCATCGTTCCGACGCCTTGGCTTCTTAGGAGACGACGAACAATAACCGCTACGATTTGGTTGGTCGGCGGGGTTTGATTGTGTAGTTCCACTCAGGATGGAACGGATCGCCGGTGATGTCGATGGCTGCCATCTCGGCGTTCTTGACCTTGCGGCCCTTCACGTAGGTGCGCTCATCAAGGGCGCTCTCGACGGTGAGGCCCGCCTTGGTCGTGGTCGCCGCGATCAGCTCGACGACGGCGACGCGGCTGATCAGCGGCCGCCCGCGCCAGTTCTGGGTGATGTGGCAGAACAGGCGGTGTTCGATCTTGTTCCATTTCGAGGTGCCGGGCGGATAGTGGTGGACGTTAAGGGTGAGGGCGGTCTCGTCGGCGAGCTTCTGCAGCTCAGCGCGGTCCGGTCGGGATGTTTGGAGCCCTCGTCCGCCTTGCGGTTCGATTGTCGCGAGAAGCCGAGCTTGACCAGCTCTTTGCGCACCGTGTCGGCGCTGATCGGATGGCCCATGTCGGTCAGCGTCGCCCTGTAGTCAGGGCCTTTCGTTCTTTCCGTGCTCGGCGATGAATAGCACTACGGTGCCGGTGTCCTGTGCCGGCGGCCACGTGTAGCGGCGGTGCAATGGTGCCGCAGGCGTGGGCGGGTCGCTGAAGGATGCGACCCGTCCTTCGCGGGTCAAGCCGCCGAGGCCTGAGGTGGTCGAGCGGGTCGTGGACGAGAAGCTTCCCACGGGCTGCTCCTGATGAAGCCGTCAGGGCTCCAGCGTTCACTGCCCGCACCGTGGTGTACGAAGAACAGGCCTTCGGGATCATAGGCATCCTTCACCGCAAGCAGCCTCGGATTGTTCGAGCCCCAAATTGCCTGCTGCCAGGAGTTTCGAAGAAGTCGCTCTCCGCGACGTGCTTGCCGACGGACGGCACCTAAGCAGAGTCTTCTCGCTAGGCCAGCGGCGCGAGCGTCAGCTTTCGATGCCTTGCCGCCGGATGCCTGCCCATGGCACGGTCAGATTTGACCCATTCCTGACTCTTGGCGAGTTTGCCACAGTGTGTGATCTGA
The DNA here is from genome assembly GCA_044867545.1 of Hyphomicrobiaceae bacterium. Lineage (GTDB taxonomy): Bacteria > Pseudomonadota > Alphaproteobacteria > Rhizobiales > Hyphomicrobiaceae > DATLZB01. The sequence goes on from JBIOVC010000620.1 coordinate 12,176, forward strand.
GGGTCGCGCCTAGCCGCTTCCTCGGCCTTGCCACGCGATCGTCCGTGACCAAGAGCGATGGTGCAGCGATTTTGCCGAGGGCCCCTATTCGGGCAACCCAGCCTTGCGCATTCCTTCGAAATACCTGGCTCTTGCGGCGTCCGTGTACCCGTAACGGACGGCCATGGCCGTCAACGTGCACCTCGGATCGATGGCCAACAAGCGCTTGGTGGCGGTCCGCGCCTCGTCCATCTGGCCGGTGAGCGCCAGCGCCGCCGCGAACGCGCGCCAGGCTGAGGCAGAGTTCGGATTGCCCTGCACGCCCTTCCGGGCGGCGAGAACGGCCTCCTTGTCCCGCTCCAACTGGATCAAGGCCAAGGCCATCCCTGCCCAGCAGTCCTCTGCTCGCGGATCGCGCGGGCTCAACCGCACCGCTCGCTGCAGTACTCCAGTGCGGCTTCCGGCCGGCCGCAGTAGACCAGGGCATAGCCGCCCTGCCTCCAGGCAACCGCCGAGTTGGGGTTGAGCGCGACCGCTCGCTCCGCCAGGGACGTCGCTTCCTCGTAGTCGCGCTCGATGGCGCAGACCCGCCGTGCCCAGACATGCATGCCATTGTCGGCCTGTACGAGCTGGCCGGCGACGCGCACCCGGTTTCCAGCCTTGCGCACGCTGCCTTCGAGGACGTAGCGGACGCCGAGCTCGCGGCCGACGAGCTTGACGTCGACCGTTCTCCCTTTGTACGTGAACGATGAATTGCGGGCGATGACGAAGAGCGACGGAAAGCGCGCGAGGGCCGTAATGATGTCCTCGGCAATGCCGTCGGCGAAGTACTCCTGCTCGGGGTCTCCGCTCATGTTGGTGAACGGCAGCACCGAAATCGACGGCTTGTCCGGCAGCGCGAGCGGCTCGGCAGTCGAATCGCTCGGCGCCGCTAAGGGGTTGAAAACAACGCTCGGCGGGGAGTCATGCTCGATGGGCGCGGCAAACCGGTAGCCCCGGCCAGGGATGCTCTGCAAGAAGCGGGAGCTATCCGCATCTCTGCCCAGCACCTTGCGCAGCGCGGAAATCTGCACCTGAAGATTGTTCTCCTCCACCACTATGTTCGGCCAGACTTCGGCCATCAGCTCGTCCTTGGTGGCCAGCTGTCCTTGCCGTCTTACCAGCGCGAGAAGCAGGTCGAAGGCGCGTGCGCCGAGCTGAACAGACGAGCCGCGCAACAATAGCTCCCGGCGTCCCGGGAGCAGCTCGAACGGGCCAAAGCGGAAAGCATCTCTATCGGGCATGCGGGAGCGACTCGCAAGATGCGCCGGCGGCAATATCGGTGCGGTGCATTCTGACATAAGGCGCCCGTTTCACAAAGATTCATCAGGTTTCAGGGCGAGGCCCAGGACTTTCAGCGGCTTTCAGCGGCACGCTCAGCCCCAATCCTCATCCGGTCCGGCTCGGTGCCGAAGCCAACCTTCGATGAGGAGGAGAACAAAGAGCAAAGGAAACGCCATGAAAGCCCCCTCCCACAAGCTCCACCTGGCCGGTGCCGCCATGGCGGTGATCGCCGCATGGCCCGTGGCGAGCGCAGAGACCAATCCGGCCGAGACGGCGCGTGTGGTGGTGCCTTCGGTCACCCAAGCGAAGCCTCCTGCCGCCGAGCAGTTACTCGTGGTCGTGCCATGTGCCGTAGGCAGCCCAGGCGACCTTATTGCTCGTGCAGTTGCGCGAACGCTCTCAGAGCGGTTGGAGCGGCAAGTCGCCGTAGAGAACGTCACGGGGGGCACGGGCAACCCCGCGGCCGAAGCAAGCAAGCAGGGGGCGACGAGCAGCAACGCAATCTTCCTCCTTCCCGCCGGCGAAAGCGACGTTTCTCCGTGTGGTGAATGACCTGCTCATGCCGTTGCAAGGCAATCCGTCAAGGATCCCCATCCAAGACGGTGAGAGACCTCACCTCAAACCCCGGGAGGCAATGATGATCGGTCGCAAGCTGCGTCCAGTTATGGCTCTGGTTGCCGCGGTGGCAATCACTACACCTGCGCTCGCTGGCAAGAAGGAGAACTCCGTTCGGTTCGCGTTCGAGCAGGTACTGGAAAATGCCGACCCCTATTTCAGCAGTCAGCGCATCGGCGTGATCCTGGGTCAGCAGGTGTGGGACACGCTGATCTACCGCGATCCCAGCAGCGGGGAATACAAGGGGCAACTCGCGTCCGCTTGGAAATGGCTCGACGAGAAGACGCTGGAGCTCGATCTGCGCAAGGGCGTCAAGTTCCACAACGGCGCCGAGTTCGATGCCGATGACGTGGTCTACACGCTCAACTTTGTTTCCAAGCCTGAGAACAAGGTGTCGACGCCGCAAAACGTCGCGTGGATCGACCGCGTTGAAAAGCTGGACAAGTATCGGGTCCGGATCGTCGGCAAGCGTCCGTTCCCGGCAGCCATCGAGTACCTGGCCGGCCCTCTCGTCATCCACCCGCACGAGTACTACGCCAAGGTCGGTCCGAAGGGCATGAGCGAGAAGCCGGTCGGGTCCGGCCCCTATCGCGTCGTCGAGCATGCCCTGGGCAAATTCGTACGCCTCGAGAGGAATCCAAACTACTTCAAGGAGAGTCCGAAGCCTCAGCCCCAGATCGACACGGTTGAGATACGCTTCCTTCCGGACAAGCAGACCCAGGTTGCCGAGGCCATGTCTGGCGGCCTGGACTTGATCATGAACGTTGCCCCCGACCAGGCGCAGCAGTTGGGGAGTGTTCCGAACCTGCAGGTCACGGCCGGCGAGACCATGCGCATCTTCTTCATGGCGTTCAACCACGACCGAGCAGAGCCCTGCCCCCCAACTGCGCGATATCCGAGTGCGCAAGGCAATCGCGCATGCGATCGACCGGGGGCGCATGGTCGACACGATCGTCGGCGAGGGCGCGCGGGTCATCCACACGGCTTGCTTCCCCGAGCAGTTCGGCTGCACGGACAAGGGCGCTCCTCGCTACAACTATGACCCAGCGAAGGCCAAACAGCTGCTCTCCGAGGCAGGATTGGCGAGCGGCTTCGACATCGACCTCTATGCATGGCGGGAGCGCCACCACAACGAAGCCATCATTGGCTATCTGCGCGCGATCGGCGTCAAAGCCAATCTTCGCTTCGTCCAGTTTCCCGCCGCTCGCGAGGCGATGCGGACCAGCAAGGCAGCGATGGCCCATTACAGCTGGGGCTCGTTCTCGATCAACGATGTCTCTGCCATGGTCTCCGTATTCTTCAAGGGTAGCGCCGATGATGTGAACCGCGACCCCGAGATAGGAACTCTGCTGGAGCGAGCCGATACCGCTGTCGACTCCAACGTGCGCAAGGACGCCTATGCCAAAGCGCTCGCGCTAATCCAGGAGCGGGCGTACGCGCTGCCGCTCTATTCCTTCCCAACCTACTACGTCAGTGCCAGGGACCTCGTCTTCAAGGCTCATCCAGACGAGCTACCCCGGTTCTGGGAGATGAGCTGGAAGTAATCGTTACCCTGAGCAGTCCCCTCCCCGTTGACGCGAGCGATCTGTGAGAAAGCCGATGGTAGCCTTCGCACTGAGACGACTCTGCCTCGCCCTGCTGGTCGCGCTCACCGTTTCCGCCATCGCCTTCCTGTTGCTCCGTGCGTCCGGCGACGTTGCCATCGCGATCGGCGGGGAGGGGGCCCGCTCCGAAGACATCGAGACCATCCGCCGCGTGTACGGCCTGGATCGGCCGCTCATTGTCCAATACCTCGAATGGGTCGGGAGGATATTGCGCGCGGATTTCGGCGACTCCCTCTATTTCAAGACCGATGTGCTCAGCCTTATCGGGGACAAGCTCCAGACAACGGCCCTGCTGGCGGTGCTCTCGCTCCTCTTTGCGCTCGCCATCTCGGTCCCGCTCGGCGTGATCGCTGCTGTCTACCCCGATAGCTGGATCGACCGACTCTGCCTCTGGCTCGCTGTCATTGGCCAGGCGCTGCCCAACTTCTTTTTCGCCCTGCTCCTGATCGCGGTGTTCGCGGTCAGCCTGCGAATTCTTCCCGTGTCGGGGAGCGCTTCCTGGGCGAATTTCGTGCTGCCTACCATCGCGCTCGGCTACTACGTAGCCCCGGCGTTCATGCGGCTGATCCGCGCCGGCATGATCGAAGTGCTCGGCTCCGACTACGTGCGCACCGCACGGGCCAACGGCCTCTCAGGGGCCAGCATTGTGTTCAAGCACGCGCTGCGCAATGCGCTGGTTCCCGTCGTGGCGCTTGCCGCGGTCCAGCTGGGCCTTCTGCTCGGCGGCTCGGTCGTCATCGAGACCATCTTCGCCCTCGATGGGCTCGGCTACCTCGCTTATCGGTCGATCACCCATTTGGACCTGCCGGTGACGCAGGCAATCGTCACGCTGTTGTCCTTCACATACGTCGGGCTGACGCTCGCGGCCGATCTTGTCAACGCCTGGCTTGATCCACGCATCAGGGTGGGATGAACAGCGATGGCCGACGTTTCAACAATCCCACTTACAGGGATAGCCGGACCTTCAAGGGCGACCATGCTGCGGCGCCGTCTATTCGGCCACGCGGGCTTGGTCGTCGGCATCACGCTGCTCTCGCTGATCGTGCTGGTCGCCCTGCTGGCGTCCCTCCTGGCGCCGCATGATCCCTACGCCCAGGATCTGGGCCGGCGGCTCATTCCACCGATCTGGTACGAGAAAGGTAGCTGGACACATCCGCTGGGGACCGACAACCTCGGCCGGGATTATCTCTCGCGCCTCATCTACGGGGCGCGCATCTCACTCATGATCGGTCTGTCGGTCATGCTCGTCTCCGGCGTGATCGGAGCGCTATTGGGGCTCGCTGCCGGTTACTTCCGGGGCTGGGTCGACATGGCGGTGATGTTTCTCGTGACCGTCCGGCTTGCCATGCCGCTCATTCTGGTGGCGCTCGCGATGGTCGCGGCGATTGGAGGCTCGCTGACCGTCGTCATTCTCGTCCTGGGTCTCTTGAAGTGGGACCGCTTTGCGGTCGTGATGCGCGCCGCAACGCAACAGGTTCGCTCGCTCGAATACATCGCCGCGGCAGAGTGTACCGGGGCCTCGACGGTGCGCATTGTCATCGGCGAGGTGCTCCCAAACATAATGCCGCAACTCATCGTCGTGGCCTCCGTCGAGGCGGCGAGCGCGATCCTGCTCGAGGCGGCGCTGTCCTTTCTTGGCCTTGGGGTGCAGCCGCCGCTGCCCTCATGGGGACTGATGATCGCCGAGGGCAAGGGCTACTTGTTCTTCTCGTTCTGGCTCATCGCCATCCCCGGCACGGCGCTCGCCATTCTGGTCCTGGCGATCAACATGGCTGGGGACGGGATCCGAGACGTAATGGCTCCCGGCGGGAGGGCGTAGCGTGGTCAATCCCCTCCTTAGCGTAGATGGACTGGTCGTCGACATCGATACCCCGCGGGGCATACTGCACGCTGTGCGCGATGTGTCGTTCCGGATCAACCGCGGTGAGACGTTGTGCCTCGTCGGCGAGTCGGGCTGTGGCAAGTCTATGACGGCGCTTGCGCTGATGGGCCTTCTACCCCGAACAGCGACGCGAAGCGTCCGCACCCTGGTCTTTGAGGATGACGACATTACAGACGCGGCTTCGGAAAGGCTCTCGCGGCTGCGCGGCAATCGCATGGCGATGGTGTTCCAGGAGCCGATGACCGCACTCAATCCGGCATACACGATCGGCAATCAGCTCGCCGAAGTTCACCGTCGTCATAAGGGCTCGACGAGGCGCGCGGCTCGTGACCGTGCCGCGGAGCTTCTGGAAAAGGTCGGCATCACCGCCGCAACGGAACGGCTCAAGCAGTATCCGCACCAGCTCTCCGGGGGCCTGCGCCAGCGTGTGACGATCGCCATGGCGTTGATGTGCGGACCGGCGCTCTTGATCGCTGACGAGCCCACCACGGCCCTCGACGTCACCATACAGGCGCAGATCCTCCGACTTCTCAAGGACCTGCAAAGGGACCTTGGTATTGCCGTTCTGCTCATCACACACGACTTGGGCGTGGTCGCCTGCGTGGCGGATCGCGTTGCGGTCATGTATGCCGGCCAAGTCGTCGAGACCGGCAGCACCGCAACGGTATTCACCGCGCCACGCCATCCCTATACACGCGGGCTCATGGCTTCGATCCCGGTTCCAGGCAAGACTCGGCCCGGAGAACGACTGGGTGTCATTCCCGGCGGCGTACCCTCGCTGATCGGCGAGGTGCGCGGCTGCGCTTTCCGGGATCGCTGCGCTCACGCAACCGCCATCTGCGCCGAGCCGGTCGAGTCCCGCTGGCAGGCGGATCACCATTGGCGGTGCGTTCTCGATGAACAATCGGCGGAGGCAGCATGACCGCCCTCATCGAAGCGCGCGGGGTATCCCGCACCTTCACCGTTGGACGCGGCCCGTTTGCGCGCAAGCGCGCACTGCGCGCCGTTGTGGACGTGGACCTTTCCATCGCCAAAGGGGAAGTTCTGGGTCTTGTCGGCGAATCCGGTTCTGGCAAATCGACGCTTGGCCGAATGTTGCTCGGCCTCACCAAGCCGGACAGGGGAACGCTTCGCATCGGCGGCGTGGATGTGTCACGAATTGGACGAAAGGCGTTGGCGCGGTGGATTCAGCCGGTGTTCCAGGACCCGTACTCCTCGCTCAATCCGCGCAAGACGATTGCAACGATCGTCGCCCTTCCCCTGGCGGTGCTGCAGGTCGGAACGCGAAATGAGCGGCGTTCCAAGGCGATCGACATGCTCGAGCAGGTCGGCCTGCCCTCACGCTACGCCGACAACTACCCGAGCGAGCTTTCGGGAGGTCAGCGCCAGAGAGTCGCAATCGCGCGCGCGTTGATTGTCGAGCCTGAGGTCATATTGCTCGACGAGCCGACCTCGGCCCTCGACGTTTCCGTGCAATCGCAAATTCTCAACCTGCTGCTCGATCTCAGGCGAGACCTGGGGCTCACATATCTGTTCATCAGCCATAATCTTGCGGTAGTCGAGCATATCGCGACCCGGGTTGCGGTGATGTACCTCGGACGGATCGTCGAAACGGCCGATCGCGGTACGCTGTTTCGGGAACCACGCCACCCCTATACGAGGGCGCTGCTGGACTCCGTGCTCACCCCCGAGCCAGGCGTCGGCGTGCCGGAAACGGGACTGGGCCTCGCCTTCCCCAATCCCTTGGCCCCGCCCTCCGGCTGTGCTTTTCATCCACTCTGCCCGCGTGTCATGGCACACTGCAAGACGACGCCGCCGAGGCCGATCCCTGGCGGCGGCACGGGCTTCTTCGAATGCCACCTCTACGACCCGAACCAGCAAAGCATGTCCGCATGATCAACACGAGATCGACGGGAACCCGAGCGGGCGCCATAGAGCGGGCGCACGTCTATATCGATGAGGGCGCCTTCGAGGCCGATCTGGCTCGTCGCGTCGCCATCAAGACCGAGAGCCAAAAGCTGCCTGCGAGCCTCAGCGAGCTCAGACGCTATCTCGAAGCAGAAAATGGCGCCAGCGTTTCAGCGCCTGGGCTTTACCACGCGCATCTACGACAATCCGAGCGCCGGCCAGGGACCCGTTCTGCTCGCAAGTCGCATTGAGGACGCCAGTCTCGCGACGGTGCTCGGCTACGGCCATGGCGACGTTGTCCGTGGACTGGTAGACCAGTGGACCAAAGGCAAGGGGCCTTGGATCGCCACCCGCGAGGGCGATCGGTTTTATGGGCGTGGCACAGCCGATAACAAATCAACATGGCGGCACTGGAGGCAGTGCTCCGGGAACGGGGTGGCCGCCTTGGCTTCAACGCCAAATTCATGATCGAAATGGGCGAGGAGACGGGCTCCAAGGGCCTCGCCGACCTGGTTGCTGCTCACAAGGAGGATTTCGCCGCGGATGTCCTGATCGCCTCCGACGGGCCGCGCGTGCGACCGGACCGGCCGACAATGACGCTTGGCAGCCGCGGCGCGATCAACTTCGACATGGTGTGCGATTTGCGCGATGGCGCCCTTCATTCGGGCAACTGGGGTGGGTTGGTCGCCGATCCCGGCGTGATCCTCGCCAATGCGCTTGCCAGCATCGTTGGCCGCAGGGGTGAGCTCCTGGTTCCGGCGCTGCAGGCGCCGTCGATGTCGAAGGCCGTCAAGGAGGCTCTGAGCGACATCGAGATCGACAGCGGCAGTTCAGAACCGGCGGTGGATCCTGGGGTGAGCCTCACCATACGCCGGCAGAGCGCGTCTACGGCTCCAACGTATTCAACGTCCTCGCCTTCGTTACCGGCACTCCCGGACGGCCCGTTAATGCCGTCCCGCCGAAGACCATAGCCAATTGCCAGTTGCGCTTCGTCGCCGGCACGGACGAGGCAACGATCATGCCGGCGCTCCAGGATCACCTCGATGCTAGGGGCTTCACAAATGTGAAAGTGCTGCCGCCGCCTCCGGGAAACGATGGGCGCTTCCCCGCGAGGCGCACGGAGCCCGACCACCCCTGGGCGCAATTCGTTGCCACGTCCCTGCAGCGCTCTTCCAACACGAAGCTCGCCATCGTGCCTCAGTCTGGCGGCTCGATTTGCAATGACGTCTTCACCGACATCCTCGGCCTGCCAATCGTGTGGATCCCGCACTCCCATGGCGGTTGCTCTCAACACGCCCCCGACGAGCATATCCTCGTGCCCTTGGCACGCTCAGCCATTGCCCTGATGGCAGGCCTCTACTGGGACTTCGGCGAAAGCGGTCCCCCAACGAAGGCCTGAAATGCAGCGCGGGCTGTCGATGTGTGCGAACGTCGCGTTGCGGACGGCTCTGTGCTGCGGCTGATCAAGCTGTGGCTGAAAGCGCCGATCGAAGAGCGGACGGCGACGGGAAACGGCGGATGGTTGGCGGGAAGAGGAACAAGCGCGGCACGCCTCAGGGCGGCGTCGCGAGCCCGCTGCTCGCGTGCAACGGCTCAAGGCGAAAGTGCGCGAGCTGCTGGTGCCCAGCAATACCGATCCCTGGACGGAAGTGCGCGACGATCTGAACCGGACACTCCGGGGCTGGTCGAGCTACTTCAATCTGGGGTCGCCTGTGGCAGCGTTCCGCAGCGTCGATCACTATGTCCGCGAGCGCGTCCGCGGCTTCCTCGCCAGACGGCACAAGGTGGCAGGGCGCGGCAACCGTCGGTTTACGTTCGATGAGATCCATCGGAACCGCGACGTGCTGTGCCTAGAACGCCTGCCCCGACCTGCCCCGCTGTGGGCCTTGCGGTGAAGCCAGTCGGAGAGCCGGATGCGGTAGCTCCGCACGTCCGGTTCGATGAGCGGAGATGGGAAACGGGGCACTGGCCTATGGCCCCAAGCTACCGCGCCCATCTTCGACTCTACCGAAGTGCGAGTGGCTCGGCATGGCGTATGCGACAGGAAGCCGAGGGTCTTTCGCCGTGATCTTCCGACGCGCGTAATCACATTGGCGTGAAGTGGTCCGCTCGCTGGGAGAATCCTGGAGTGGTGGGAGCGACGCGGGACCGGTCGAACCTGATCCGATGCTGTCCTGACTCCTAGCCTAGACTAGTCGAGCAGGTCGAAGCCTAACCCCCGCCCGCGAGCATCTTCACGAGCCTGTACAGGTACTCGTGGCCGTCGTGGAATGATTTCACGGGCACACGCTCGTTCTTGCCGTGGGCGCGGAAATCGTCGACCTCGTCGGCGAGGCCGGAGTGGCCGTAGGCGGGAATTCCGGCATTGCGCAGATACGTGCTGTCAGTGGCGCCGGTGCTCATGATGGGTATCACCGGAGCGCCGGGCCAGAACTCGGCGGAGAGCTTCTCGATGGCCGCCACCACCTCCCCGCGGAGCTCCGACGACTGGCTCGCGTAGGGCAGCCCGACCTGCGTGATCGAGATCTGATCGTCGGCCAGCACGCGCTTCAAGGTCGCCTCCACTTCGGCGATTGGCTCGCCCGGCAGCACGCGGCAGTTCACGGTGGCGCGCGCTGTCTGCGGCAGGGCGTTCACGGCGTGCCCGCCCTCGATCTGCGTGGCGACGCAGGTGGTGCGCAGCTGGGCGTTGTAGAACGGGTTCGCCGAGAGGCGGGTGATCGCCAGCGCCTTGGGGTCCGGGCGGCCGGATGCGATGGCGCGCATGTCGTCGGCGACCTGGGCGTTCTCCGCGTCTGCGGCGCGCAGGAAGAAGGTGCGCGTGGTCTCGTTCAGCTTGAACGGGAACTCAAACCTGGCAAGGCGCGCTAGTCCCTCGGCCAGACGGTGGATCGGGTTCTCCTTGGTCGGCAGGGAGCTGTGGCCGCCCTTGTCCTTGGCCTCCAGCTTGTAGGTGGCGACGACCTTCTCGCTCACCTGCACGCTGTTCCACACCGGCTTGCCGGCCTTGAGGCCAACGCGGCCGCCCTCGTTCAAGGCGAACTCCGCGTCGATGAGAGGCCTGTGGTTGGCCAGCAGCCAGCGGATGCCGACCCCGTACGCGTCGAAAATTTCCTCGTCGGTCTCCAGCGCAACGATGATGTCGCGGTCGGGTGTATAGCCTTCCTGCTTGTAGCGGATCAGATTCGCCACGAAGGCGGCGGCCATGTACTTGTTGTCGGTAGTGCCGCGCCCGTAGAAGTAGCCGTCGCGCTCGGTGAGCTTGAAGGGATCGACCGACCAGTCCTCGCGTTTGACGTTGACGACATCGATGTGGGCCAGCAGCAGGATCGGACGGCGCTTACCGGTTCCACGCAGCCGGGCAACCAGGTTCCCCTTGCGCGGCGCGGGCACCAGAACCTGGACATCCGACGCCGGGAAGCCTGCCGTGCGCAGGCGAACCGCCATCGCCTCGGCGGCATGCGCCGTGTCGCCGACGCCGACGACCGTGTTGATTTCGACCAGCTCCTTGTAGATGTCGAGGGCGAGTTCCTGATGGTTGGTAAGGGGTTGGGCAAATGCCGATGCTAAGCCCGCTATGCCTATGGCACTGGACGCAAGCAATCTGCGCAACATGGCGATCAAGACTCCGTAAGCACTAGAGCGCTTTCCATCTGATGTGAATCGGTATTCCTTCTCACAAGCTGCAACACCTTGAGCCCCGCTGGCGGCGCCGGCGAGGGTGCGACGGGTGGCAGGGTGCCTACTCCGCAACCATTCAAACGGGGCGGTTGCCCGCCCCCAACGGGTTGCCTTTCGGCACCCTGCGTTCGGCGATTTTCCATCCCGCTGCGAGCAGCCGCCGCGCCGACAGGTCGGTCGGTCCGATCGGGTCATCGGTATCGGCGCCTTGAGCCTCCGGATCCCACG
>JBIOVC010000621.1:0-3726 GCA_044867545.1 Hyphomicrobiaceae bacterium
TCGGCTTCGAGGTCGAGCGCGGACTTGGAGATCTTGAAGCCCGATCCCTCCGTCTCCACCGTCACCGCGGCGGAGGTCGCGATCCGCGTCGGCGTGAAGCCGGCTCCCGACAGAGCAAACGCCAGCGCCATCGAGAAGCAGCCGGCATGAGCGGCGGCGACCAACTCCTCCGGGTTGGTGCCCTTGGCGTCGCCGAAGCGCGTGTTGAAGCCGAATGGGGTGGCAGACAGCACGCCGCTGGTCGATGTCAGCGCGCCCTTGCCTTCCTTGCCGGTGCCCTGCCATTCGGCCTTCGCCTTGCGGGTGAACTGAGCCATGACGCAACTCCTTGGTTTCAATCCGATCGAGTGTTGACGTGGGGACGGTGGAGCGACTGTACCAGTGGCATTGGACAAGCAGACGCGCGCGTGATGACAGGCGTGTTCAACTCGTCGCGAGCGGCTCGGCGCGTTTCGGCGGCGGAAACGCCTTATCGAGCGCCGCGAGGTCGGCAGCATCAAGCACCAAGTCCCGCGCCCTTACCAGCTCGGCGACGCGGCCGACGTCCGCGGACTTCGGTATCGAGATGACATTCGGCCCCCGCATCGTCCAGGCAATCGCGACGGTCGCCGGCGTCACGCCGTGCTTGCCCGCGACCGTCGTCAGTGCCGGCTTGCTCAAGAACCGGCCCTTGCCGAGTGGCGTGTAGGCCATCACCGCGATGCTGCGGCGCTGGCATTCGGGAAGCAGGTCCCACTCGATGCCGCGCTGGCCGAGGTTATAGAGCACCTGGTTGGCGGCGCACGCTGGGCCGGCCTTCAGCTTCAGCAACTTGGCCATGTCGCCGGAATCGAAGTTGCTGACGCCCCAGTGGCGGATGTTGCCGGCGCTTTTCAGTCGTTCGAAGGCGTCGACCGTGTCGGCGAGCGGGACGGAGCCCGGCCAATGCAGGAGATAGAGATCGAGGCGGTCGGTCCTCAGCCGCTTTAAGGAGCGCTCGCAGGCGGCAATCGCGCCGGCCTTGGAAGCGTTGTGCGGGTAGACCTTGCTGACGATGAACAGCTTGTCACGGCGGCCGGCGATCGCTTCGGCGATCACTTCCTCGGCGCCGCCTTCGCCGTACATCTCAGCGGTGTCGATGAGGGTCACTCCGAGATCGAGGCCGGCCCGCAATGCGCGAACCTCTTTCTGCCGATCGCGCGCGCTCTCGCCCATGCGCCAGGTGCCGAGGCCGAAAGCCGGTACCTGCTCGCCGTCGGGGAGAGTAACCGTCCGCATGGCTCGTATCCTCCATGTGCCTGCCCTGAGACTAGCCTGATCTGGGACTGTTGCGCTATCCTCGCAACCCCATCGGAGTCCTCCCCATGTCGCCTGAGATCTTTGTCGCCTTCGTCGCCGCATGCTGGCTGCTCGCCTGGACCCCGGGCCCGACCATGTCGCTGATCTTCGCGAACGTCGCCTCGTACGGGCTGACGGCGGGGCTCTGGACGCTCGCCGGCAACATCGTCGGGCTCACGGTGTTGGTGACGCTGGCCGCGCTCGGCATGTCGTCGCTGATGGCATTCATCTCGGAATGGTTCGACTGGCTGCGCTGGATCGGCGCGGTCTATCTCGTCTGGCTCGGGGTGCAGCGGCTCAGGCGCGTGTGGTCCGGTGAGCTCAGTTTCGGGGTGGGGGAGGTCCGTGGCCGGCACTGGTTCGGGCAGGCGGTGACGGTTTGCTTGAGCAACCCGAAGGTGCTCCTGTTCCTCGGCGCGTTCCTGCCGCAGTTCGTCAACACCGAGGCGCCGATCGTGCCGCAGCTCTGGATCCTGGGCGCGACGTTCGTGATCGTGATCGGCATCGCCGACCTCATCTCACTGCTGGTATTCGCCAGGGTCCGCGGGGTGTTCTTGAAGCGGGCGCGGGTGCTCGAGGCCGTCTCAGGCAGCCTTTTACTGGCCGGCGGTTTGGCGCTCGCGGCGGCGCGCCGGCCCTGATAGGTTGCCGGGCACCGAACTCGAGCGGGCGCTCCCATGACGCACATCGGCTTCTATTCCGGCACTTTCGATCCGGTCACGCACGGGCACACCGACATCATCGCGCGGGCGCTGACGATTGTCGACGAGCTGGTGATTGGCATCGGCGTGCATCACGGCAAGGTGCCGATGTTCACTGTCGAGGAGCGCACGGCGATGCTCGAGGGCGAGACGCGGGCGATCACAAAGAAGCGCGGCGGCGTGGTGCGGGTCGCGACCTTCGACAACCTGGCGGTCGAGGCGGCGCGCGCGCACGGCGCGAGCGTCATCATCCGCGGGCTGCGTGACGGGACCGATTTCGACTACGAGATGCAGATGGCCGGGATGAACGGCGAGATGGAACCGGAGATCCAGACCGTGTTCCTCGCCGCCAGCCCGGGGGTGCGGCATATCGCGGCGAACCTCGTCCGGCAGATCGCGCTGATGGGCGGCGACGTCTCGCCCTTCGTGTCGTCGGCGATCGCGCGGCGGCTCAAGTCCAAGGCCGCCGTCAAGCGTTGAACGCTTGTCCAACAAAGGCCACAACCGGCCCGCATGCGGAGGCGGCGTTCGCCACAGTCCGTCCGTTCAAGGACGGCCAATCCCGAGGAGAGCATCCATGCGGCTTGTCCAGTTCCTGCTTCTCGCCCTGTTGAGCCTGCCGGCCGCGGCGCAAGCCCAGGCCCCGGATCCCGCGAACACGGTGATTCTCGAGCTCAAGGGCGGCCGGGTGTTGATAGCGCTCTACCCGGACCTTGCGCCGAAGCACGTCGCACGCGTCAAGCAGCTCGTGAAAGAGGGCTTCTACAACGGGCTCAAGTTCCACCGGGTGATCGAAGGATTCATGGCGCAGACGGGCGATCCGACGGGCACGGGGAGCGGCGGCTCGAAATACGGCACGCTGCCGGCCGAGTTCTCGACGGCGCCGTTCCAGCGCGGCACTATCGGTGCGGCGCGCACCGACAATCCGAACAGCGCCAACAGCCAATTCTTCATCTGCTTCAAGGATACGGCGCATCTCAACGGCAAGTACACGGTGTGGGGCAAGGTGATCGGTGGCATGGAGCATGTCGACAAGATCAAGCGCGGCGATCCGAGGACGGGGCTCGTCGATAATCCGGATACGATCGTGAAGATGTACATGCTGGCGGACGCCAAGAGCTGATCCGCCGAACCGAAGGAGACACGCCCCATGGCCGACGATCCCCAGAACACGCTCATCATGGAGACCAGCAAGGGCCGCGTGGTGATCGCGCTCCGCCCCGATCTTGCGCCGAAGCACGTGGAACGCATCAAGAAGCTCGCGCGCGAGGGCTTCTACGATGGTATCGTGTTCCATCGCGTGATCGACGGCTTCATGGCGCAGACCGGCTGCCCGCACGGCACCGGCACGGGCGGGTCCAAGTACGGCAACCTTGCCGCCGAGTTCAACAGCGAGCCGCACGTGCGCGGCGTGTGCTCGATGGCGCGTGCCTCGAGCCCGGACAGCGCTAACAGCCAATTCTTCATCTGCTTCGATGACGCCAGCTTCCTCGACAAGAAGTACACGGTGTGGGGCAAGGTGACGGAGGGCATGGAGAACGTCGACAAGATCAAGCGCGGCGAGCCGGTGCAGAACCCGGACCGGATCGTGTCGCTCAAGGTGGCGGCGGACGCGGCGTGAGCGGCCAAGGGCCGTAGGTCGGCGCTGACGCCGGACATTGGTCCGGCGGAAGCCCGACAGGGGTCTGCTGCGTAGCTGTCGGGGGGG
>JBIOVC010000622.1:0-10882 GCA_044867545.1 Hyphomicrobiaceae bacterium
GAGCTGCTGCAACCCGTCAGTGCGAGCGCAGCAAGCAACAGCCCGGCAGCGTGCAGCTTCATGGCGTCGAACCGCTGTTCCTGGTGATTCCGCTAGTTGGACCCAGTCTGTCATGCCGGTCAATCGGAATAATGGCGTCGTCTACGGCGGCGCTTTGCATGAGAGTGCACACGATCGCCTGCGCACGGGAGGAGACCCCGAATTTCCGCTTCACGTTCTCGACGTGGAAGTTCACGGTCTTGGGGGAAATGCTCAGGATACGGCCAACCTGCCAGTCGGACTTGCCGGCGGCCGTCCAGCGCATCACCTCCCGCTCTCGCCGGGTGAGGCGGACGGTTGCGGTCCGCTTGCGGCGCTCGGCCGCCAGGCGGTTGTGCAAATACAGCGCGGCCAGCGTCAGGGCCTGGCCCTGGCCGCCCTCCAGCTTCAGACGGTCGGCGGCCAGGCTCACGAGGCCGATGTTGGCAGTCTCGAAGATCGGCACGACAAAACCGTCGCGCATGCCGAACTCTGCCGAGTAGGACATGACGGCTTCCTCGCACGCGGTGAGGCGACGCTCACGCCAGATGTCGGACCATACGAAAGGCCGGTGACGGCGGGTGGCCTCTTGCAGCACCGGATCGCAGCGGGCGAACTGCCGGCGCATGTACTCCGCCGACCAGACCTTCGGGCGGGTGTTCATCAGCACGCAGTCGAAGGTGAGCTCGCCGAGCCTCGGCAGCATCACGCAGGCAACGCTGGTGAAGCCGTTCTGCTCCGCATAGGTCTGGAAGCGTGCGATGACTGCCGCCTCGCCGTCGGCGGCATCGAGGTCTGTCACAAGCTCGTGTGTCGCCCGCTGCCACGCGCTGATGCGCTGACGCGCCCTTCTACGCCGTTGCATCGTAGGGTCCCGCAACCCGAGCGGTCACGGTAGTCGATACACGCGGTGCGCGAAAGCGGCGGCGGGGCTCAATCGAAGGTTTTAAGCTGCAGTGCAGCGTCTAAGCATAGGGTGGCGGCGCACAAATTGGCGGAGGGTTGCGTCCGGTGACATAGCGCCGCACCAGTGGGCTTGCATCCTGGGACTATCGGGCCGCCGTCCGGTCCTGGCCGGCGCCGCGGCGGACAAGCTCGGTCATGAAATCCCGGAGCCGCACGGGCGGCGCTTCGATGAACGGCAGCGGCCGGCAGACTTCAATGGCGACCGTTCCGATCCGCGCGGTGAGCGCCCCGTTGAACACGCCCTCGCCGAGGCGGCGCGAGAGGCGACGTAGCAGGTCCTGGCCCAGGAACTGGCCGAGAAGGTCGTCGGTGAGCGCCACCCCGCCGGTGGCGACGAGGTGCGTCATGACCATGCGTGCGAGGCGTAGCGCGCCGATCGAGCCCGGTGCGGCGCCATAGTGCGTCGCCAGCACCCGCAGCATCCGTACATTCTCGACGAGCACATAGCCGACCGCGATCAGCGCCATCGGCGCGATTGCGGTCACGACGCTGACGCGCTTGGCGGACGCGAGCACGATCCGGCGCGCCTCGAGGTCGAGAGGGGCGATCAGCTCGCGGTCGGCGAGCGCCAGCAGGTCGCCCGGATCGCGGAGGCCCGCCTCATGCTCACGGAAGCGGGCAAGCGCCCAGCCGAGTTGCGGGCGGGCGCCGAGCAGCTCTTTCAGATCGCGCACGACAGCGCGCTCGGCACGGAGGTCGCGGTCGCGGCGGGCGGCGTCCGCGGCCTTGCGCAGGCGCACCAGGCGCGAGAGTCGCACGAGCCCCACGGTCTCGCGCGCGAGCAGGACAAGGGCGGCCACGCCGGCGATGAGCAGCAGCACGAAGGCGGTCCAGCCGACCCAATCCTGGCGGTCGAGCGCGGCCGACACGAACGTTGCGAACGAGACGCCGGCGGCAAGCGCAGCGAGACCGAGCAAGGCGCTCACCAGCAGCGAGCCCCATCCGAAGCCGCGGCGTGGCCGGGCGGTGGCGGCCGACGGGGTCTCGGACGCCGGCTCGGCGTCGGGCGCTAACGGCGCCTGCGGCTCCATCTCCTGGTCGGGATGGTCGAGCGCCGGATCATCGGCGGCAAAGGCGCGGGGCTTGCGCTTCGGCTCGCTCACCGTCATCGCAACAGGTCTCCGATCAGGAACTCGATCGCGCGATCGAGGCGGACGTGAGGCCAAGGCGCGTGCTCGATCGCGGAAGCCGGCGGCGTCAGGCGCGGCGGGCGGAAGCGCACGAAGCGCACATCCTCCTCGCCAGGCCGATGGGCGGCGGCCGCGCGCAGCGCCTCGGCGGGGTCCTCCGGCAGATCGCCCGGAAAGATCGCAACCTCGCTCCGTCCGTTGAACGTGGATTCGCCGAGCCGCTCGCCGGGCTCGGGTATGCCGCGGATGCAGGCGAGGCGCTCGCCGTTCTGCTGGGCCTCCGCCTCACGCGTTGCGCGGAGCGCGGCCAGCGCCAGCACCTTGACGTCGGCGCCGGCAGCTTGCGCCCGCGTCGAGCTCTTCTCGATCAGTAGCCGGAGGATCGCCTCGAGCCGATCGTGGCTCGATTGAGGGAGGTGGTCGGCCTTGGTGGCGGCGAACAACAGGCGGTCGATGCGCGGCCAGAAGATGCCTGTCAGCCAGCGCCGCGCGCCGGGCCGGAATGCCATCAGCGACGCATTGAGGCCGCGGATCAGATCGTCGAGCGCGTCGGCGCCGAGGTTGAGCGCACCGAGCGCATCGACCAGCACGATCTGGCGGTCGAGGCGGCTGAACTGGTCGCGGAAGAACGGCTCCACGACGCGCGATTTGTAGCTCTCGAAGCGGCGCTCCATCATGGCCGCGAGCGTGGCGCGCGCCGGCGCCGCGCCGATCTCGAGTGGAAAGAAGGTCAGCAGCGGCGAGCCCTCGAGATCGCCCGGCATCAGGAAGCGGCCCGGTCCGACGGTGGACAGTGCCGGCTCGGCCGTGCGGGCACTGCGTAGGTAGTCGGTATAGAGCTTCGCGCCGGTGCGGGCGTGCCGCTCGTCCTGCGGGCCCTGCGGGTCGAGGGTGGCCAGAAACTCGAGCCACGCCGCCGCAGCAGATCTCCGGAAGGGGCTCATGGCAAGTGCGATTGCCTCGCGCGACCACTCGACGTAGCCCTGCCTCAGCATCGCGAGGTCGAGCAGCCACTCGCCTGGATAGTCGACGATGTCGACATGCAACTTGCGGGGACCGAGCGCTCGGGCGAGTGCGTGCGAGGAATCGTAGACGATGGTGAGGCGGAGCTGGCTGATGCGCCGCGTGCTCGGCGGCCAGCGTGGCTCAGGCCCGGTGAGCGCGGCGACGTTCGCCTCGTAGTCGAAGCGCGGGATGGCATCATCGGGCTGGGGCTCGAGATAGACCTCGCGAACGCGGCGCTCGGCGTAGGCCGCGAGGAAGGGCAGCCGGCCGCCGGCGGTCAGGTTGCGGACGAGCGCGGTGATCAACACGGTCTTGCCCGAGCGGGCGAGGCCGGTCACGCCCAGCCTGACAGTCGGAGTGGTGATCGCCGACAGGTAGGCGTGGGTGCGCTCGAGGGCCTGGCGCGGCAGGGCGGCGAGATCGGGCAGGGCCAAGGGCTGAGGTGTCCGAAAATTCTTGCTTCGGCTCTTGACCCTGCAGCGTGCGGGGATGCCGCACAAGGCCCAGCGCGGACGGTCAGGTGGGAAAAAAGGAGGCGCCTCACCCCGGGGGACGGGTGGGCGCCAGGGTTATCAGGCTACCGAGCCGTAGAGCACGACGAACACGCCTGCGGCGGTCACGGTCATGCCCATGAAGATGATTACGGTGCTACGCAGAAACTCGACCATTGTCGTCGTCCAGTCCATCAATCAGGAGCAATTCTAATCGAAAGCCATGAACGGGCCGTGAGGAGTGTGTTTAGCTCGCGTTCATGTGCGTCCCAGAATGCGGCTCCATGCTCAATTGAAGCCTACTGCAGTGCGGGGGCGCGCTCAGTCACCGCCGGAACACCCGATCTGAGCAGGCCTCGGACGACCGTCTACAGGACGGCCGGCGGGGCTGCCGACGGCGTCAATTGTGCGCTGCGGGATGAACTCCTGCACGGCGCTCGGGGTCGCGCTCCGGGGGTTGGTAAGCATCCCGCCGGCGGCCGGCTCGGATTGTCTTGACTGGCGCGGTCATCCCCTTAAATACGAGGCGAATTTTTAACCCACGAGTCGGACATCCGCGTTCTCCGGGGCCCAGTGTGAGCATCAAGACCCGCAAGCCAGTCGCAAAGTCCAAGCGCAAGAGCCAGACGGCGCTGCGCAAGGCGCCGGCGTCGTCCATCGTCGTACCAGATGGCTATCGGCCGACTGACGACGAGCCATTCATGAACGAGCGGCACCGCGTCTACTTCCGTGGCAAGCTGCTCGCCTGGAAGGAGGAGATCGTTCGGCAGACGCGCGAGACGCTCGAAGGTATGCACAACGAGCCGACCCAGCATGCGGATCTCGCCGACCGGGCGACATCGGAGACCGACCGCGCGCTGGAGCTCCGGGCGCGCGACCGGCAGCGCAAGCTGATCGCAAAGATCGATGCGGCGCTCGCCCGAATCGAGGACGGCACCTACGGCTACTGCGAGGAGACCGGCGAGCCGATCGGCCTCAAGCGGCTCGATGCGCGACCGATCGCGACGCTCAGCGTCGAAGCGCAGGAGCGCCACGAGCGCCGCGAGCGCGTCTACCGCGAGGACTGAGGCTCGACCTTCAGCGCAGTTGCTCCTGCCGAAACGGCGGCTGACGCCGCCGATGCCGCCCCAACGCCGGCCATTCGCAGGTTCTTTTGGATCGCAAAGGCCAGCTCGGTTCGCACCGATCCTCCCTTTTTCACGTCGCCGACGAAGGCGCTGAGCGAGAGGGTCGCCGCGTCGAGGGCGAATGTGTCGAGCGCGATGAAGGGAGCGGGAAACTGCAGCACGCCGGTGTGCTGTTGCGCGGTTTTCAGCATGATCTCGCCGACCCGCTCCAGATCGCTCGCGAGCGGGACGGCTATCGATATCTTGATTCGTCCGACCGCATCCCTGAGCGTCCAGTTCTTGACGCGGCCGGAGATCAGCTCCGCATTTGGAATGATCACGCTCGAGCGATCGAATGTCTCGATCTCAGTCGAGCGCACACTGATGCGCTTGACGATGCCCTCCTCGGTGCCGACGACGATCCAGTCCCCTACCTTGACCGGGCGCTCGACGAGCAGGATCAGCCCGCAGACAAAGTTGTTGACCACGGACTGCAGGCCGAAGCCGATGCCGACCGAGAGCGCGCCGGCCACGATCGCCAGGTTGGTGATGTCGAAGCCGGCGTAGGAGATCGCAACAAGTGCGGCGAGCGCCGTCCCGGCATAGCCCGCAACGGTCTCGATCGAGTTACTGATGCCGGGATCGACCTTGGCCGGCTGCAGCACCGAGGCGCTGAGCCAGCGCTGAAAGAGCCGGGTGACGGCGAGCAGCGCCACGAACAGCGCGATTCCGATGAGAATCCTGGCCAGCGAGATGCGGAACTGTCCGATCTCGAAGCCGAAGAACAGCGAGGTCAGCCAGTCGCGGATATCGGCGCCGGCAAACCCCCACTGCAGCAGGATGATCGGGACCGCGAGCAGGACGAGGGTGAGCGTCAGGGCGATCTCGGCGAGCCTTGCCAGCGTCTGGCGACGGGCGGCGTCGAGACCGAACCGCGTCTCGAGCATCTCGCCGACCGGGAGCCGGGTCTCGGCCGGATCGCGGGTGAACGCACGAATGGCGAGATAGAGCAGACCCGCGACCACCATCACGACCGCGGTCATCACGAACTGCTGCGCAATGAACCGGCCGAGCGCGACGTAGCCGGTGAGCGTCGCGGCGACGATGCCGATCGGCACGAGCCACATCGGACCCTTGAGCCACATCGGATGGTGAAACGGGAGGCGAGCGTCCTGCCGAGCCGTGAACGGCGTGAGAAGCACCGCAACGAGCAGCGCGGCAACCAACAAATTGGCGAGGATCGTCTGCACCACCGTGATCGCCAGCGGAATGAACAGCCACCGGCTCATCTCGGCGAGCGCGATATCTGCGGCGAACACGCCGGCAATCGTGGTCAACAGCTTGAAGATCGAGCGCGCGCTGCTGTCGGATAGCGGAACAAGCCGCCAGTCCGGCTCATCGGGAGCGAGCACGGAGGAAATGATCGCCGCAATCGCGGCGAAGATGACGATCGCCTTCAACGCAGCCGATGCAACTCGATCGCCGGGAAAGTACAGCAGGTCCATGGCGTCGAGGCCGCCATAGAGCAGGAGGACGGAGAAGATCGGGGCGATCGCACGCACGGGCGCCACCCACGCCACTGCGGCAGCGCGTTCGAAGAACGTCGGTGGCCCATCCGATCTACGCCGTCGCCGATTGGCGGCGAGCTTGTGAAAAATGAAGCGGAGGGCAAGCCACAGGAGGACGGTGACCAGGAGCAGTCCGCCGAGCTCTGCACTCTTGGGGCTGGCCCAACCCCACCAGTCGGTCGCGAGAAAGCGGACCTGCCGTTCGACGGTTGGAGCGGCGTTGAGGAGGTCGCGCCAGAGCGAGGGCAGCAGCGGGCTCGGCAGGCGCTGCAACAGATTGCGCGCAAAGAGTGCGTGCCTCAAATCGGTGAGCCGCTCGATCAGCTGGCGCGCGCGCACCCAGGTGAGCTCGGTCGTTCTGATGGCAGCATCGATGTCGGAGGCTAGCGCGTTCAGCCTCGCGCGCTCGGCCGAAATGGCCGGAGCTTCGGGCGGTGCATCCTTGCCGGGCGGAGGTCCGAGCTTCTCGATCTGGATTCTGACACCGGCCAGTCGCGGCCGCAGCGTCTCCGCTATCTGCGTGCTTTCGGAGAGGATGGCCTCGACCTCGCCCCGCAGTCGACCAAGGTCCTCCTCGCGGTCCTTGGCCTGCGCAACTCCCTTTTCCGCCTTGTCGATGCCCTCGACCAGCTTAGGGATGGCGTTTGCAGTATCCGCCTCCTGAGTCGGAGCGGGTGCAGGCTGGCCGAGGGCAGCCTGCAGGCCGCAAGCGACCCCGAGAACGATGACCAGGAATTGCAGAAGTCGTCTCACGTGGAGAAGCCTGCGCCCAGTTGGAAAGGTGGCCCTGCCAGGCCAAGTCATTCCTAGAGCGCCAAATATTGGCGCTGAAGCGGCAGGGCAAGCCGGCGCCGAGTTCACGGGCATTCACTGGTGTTTCGATCGGACCGGAAAGCCGGAACCTATGGCTCGCCTGTCCCCTGGCCGACGGCGCGAGGTGGGCGCGTATAGACCGGTGTCGGTCCCTCGATCACCTCCGCCTGGTGCCTTGCTGGCGCCTGCCCGATGCCGGTCTCGATCACGACATCGACCGGTCCGCCGGTCATGATCAGATGCTCGACATCGTCGCGGCGAACGAGGATCAGTCGGCGGCGGCCATCGACGTTGGCCTGATCGACGACCTCCAGGCGCCGTTCGGGCCGCGGTCCGAAGAACCGTTGGGTCACGCCGGTCAGGCCGGACGTGAGCGAGCCTGTCGTCAGGTAACCTTGCACGACGTGGAAGCCGACAAAGATGAGACCGCCGACAAGGACGAGAGCGACGAGCCACCAGATCAGCGACGTCAGAGATACCATGTGGATTGCCGCGGTCTTCCGCGCTCCTCTTGCTGACGGTCGGTCCCGCCCGGCCCCTTGCTGCCCTTGTGCGCGCCCCGCGCTCCGCTTTGCGGCAGAATGGTCCCGACGTATAGCGCATTTACACGCCATTTTAACCCTGGTGATCGATTTGTTGAGGCGAGGCGCCTGCCACGCGGTGCGTGGCCCGCGATAGCGGCGCGTCTTCGGACATACCAGGGGCAAGCTCCCCGCCAGAGACAGGGTCTTGTGCAATGCGTACCGTGCCTCTCATTCCGGCCCGCGCCGGCCGTCCGGAGAATCGTGTAGACCCGGCCAGCATGATCGAGAACGAGCCGCGGGTGCTGACCACCGCCCGGGACGCCAGGGCCGTGATGCTGGCCGGTGGCGCCTTCCAGGCGATGCTCGCGCTTGTCGCCGCGGGCGGCGTCGCCGTACTGGCGCTGCTGTCGTCGAAGGCCGCCGAGCCGCTCGGTCTCACGTTGCTGGCGGTGCTGGCCAGCGTCGGCGTGTTCTTTCTGTTCGGGCTTGCCGCCCAGCACGTCCGCTTCTTCCAGTCGAGCACGTCGGCCGACCTGTTGCAGGCGATCGTCGAGGCGGGTGACGCCGGCGTGCAGGTAACCGACGAGTCGGGCCGTGTGCTGCACGTCAACCGGGCGTTCCGCAGCCTTGTCGGCACCAACGATCTCGGCGAGGTGAATACGCTCGAGGCGGTGTTCGCCGGCGAGGCGCGCGGCGCCGAATCGCTGTTCCGGCTCGCGCGGGCCAGCGAGCGCGGGCTCCACCACAGCGAGGACATCGTGCTCGGCGAGGAGAGCGCGAAGCCGGGACGGACGCGCCACTACAGGCTTGCCGTCAAGCCGATCGAGGTGCCGGGGGCTGCGACCGAGTGGGGACGGCTGACGCTCTGGCAGCTCGTCGACACGACAGCGGAGCGTGCGCGGGAGGCCGAAGCGCTGGCCGCACTCGAATCCCGGCTGCAGCACTATGACGAGCTGCCGCTCGGCCTTCTCGTGGCCGGCAGCGACGGCCGCATCGGGCACGTCAACGACCGGCTGATCGAATGGCTGGGCTTGGCACCCGATGCCTGCGCCCGCGGCCTCAAGCTCACCGACCTCGTGTCGGACGACAGCGCGGCACTGCTCGCCTCGCTCGCAGGACGCCCCGAGGGCGTGCCGGGCCGCATCGACCTCGACCTCATCTGCGACGACGGGCGGCGCTGGCCGGCGACGCTGCTGATCGTGGCGCATGCGGGGCTGCTTTCCGTCGCGGTTCTGGAACGCGCGGAGGAGGAGCGCTCGGGGCGCGCTGCGCGCTCGGCCGAGGTGCGGTTCTCGCGCTTCTTTCAGTCGGCGCCGTTCGGCATCGCCATGGTCGACAACAGCGGGCGGATCGTCAGCGCCAACGCCGCGTTCGCGCGGCTGCTGCTCGACGGCACGGCGCAGCGCGGCGCGGATTCGATCGAGCTGCTCGCGCGCGGGGATGCCGAGACGCGCAGAAACGTCGAGACGGCGCTTGCTGCGGCGCTCGAAGGCAAGGCCAACATCCCGCCGTTCGACATCACGGTCGAGGCCAAGGACCGCGAGTTCTCGCGGCAGATCTACATGACATCGCTGGTGCGGCCGGGCGCTGCCGGCGAGGCGGCGATCCTCTACGTGATCGACGTCACCGACCAGAAGGCGCTCGAGCTGAAGGTGGCGCAGGGCCAGAAGATGGAGGCGGTCGGCACGCTTGCCGGCGGCATCGCGCACGACTTCAACAACGTGCTGACCGCGATCATCGGCTTCTCCGACCTGCTACTGCAGACTCACAAGCCGGCCGATCCGGCCTACAAGAACATCGTCAGCATCAAGTCGTCGGCGAACCGCGCGGCGGGCCTCGTCGCCCAGCTTCTCGCGTTCTCGCGGCGGCAGACGCTGCAGCCCAAGGTGCTGCAACTCGGCGACGTGCTGACCGACCTGTCGGTGCTTCTGAACCGGCTGCTCGGGGAGAAGATCGATCTCAAGATCGTCTCGGGCCGCGACCTGTGGCTCGTCAAGGCCGACCGTACGCAGCTCGAGCAGGTGATGATCAACCTCTCGGTCAACGCGCGCGATGCGATGATGCCGAAGGGCGGCCGGCTGACGGTCCGTACGCGCAACATCGCCGAGCGCGAGAGCCAGAAGCTCGAAGGCGAGGGTGTGGCACGCGGCGAATACGTGCTGATCGAGGTGGAGGACACCGGCGCCGGAATGACGGCGGAGGTGATGGCCAAGGTGTTCG
This sequence comes from Hyphomicrobiaceae bacterium, assembly GCA_044867545.1. Taxonomy (GTDB): domain Bacteria; phylum Pseudomonadota; class Alphaproteobacteria; order Rhizobiales; family Hyphomicrobiaceae; genus DATLZB01. The sequence continues at coordinate 9,842 of JBIOVC010000622.1, forward strand.
AGCCGTTCTTCACCACCATGGCGGTCGGCAAGGGCACCGGCCTCGGGCTCGCCACCGTCTACGGCATCGTCAAGCAGACCGGCGGCTACATCGTCCCGACGAGCGAGCCCGGCGAGGGCACGACCTTCCGCGTCTACCTGCCGCGCCATATCGCGGAGGGCGACGACGGGGTGGTGGCGTCGAGCACGACCAAGAAGGTGCCGCCGCGCGACTTGACCGGCACGGGCCGCGTGCTGCTGGTCGAGGACGAGGACGCGGTGCGCCGGTTCGCGGTCGAGGCGCTGCGCAGCAAGGGCTACGACGTGCTGCAGGCTTCCGACGGCATCGAGGCGCTCGAGGTGATGAAGGAGAACGGCAACCGCGTCGACATCGTCGTGAGCGACGTGATCATGCCGGAGATGGACGGGCCGACGCTGCTCAAGGAGCTCAGGAAGACCAATCCGAAGCTCAAGTTCATCTTCGTGTCGGGCTACCCGGACGATGCCTTCAAGAACAACCTCGACCCGAACTCCGAGTACGCCTTCCTGCCGAAGCCCTATTCGCTCGCTCAGATCGCGGCGGTGGTGAAGGAGCAACTCGCGCGGTGAGTCGTGCGGTGCGCCGCCAATTCGGGCAATTGTTTGCGTTAACGAGTCGTAACGCCGTGAACGCAATTCGAACGATATCGTCTTTTCTCTCATATATTCATATGGATACGGAACTTTATCCACAGCCTGGACGACTAGGAACAAATCAGGTACATATGCAGATCAATTGCTAAAGCCGCAACTGAGCCATAGGGTGAACGATGATGCAAAAACCAGAGCTTCGGGTGATCGAGGGGGACGCGATGGACAAGACCAAGGCGCTCGAGCACGCGTTGGCCCACATCGAGAAGAACTTCGGCAAGGGCTCGATCATGCGGCTCGGCGCGCACGACCGCAGAATCGACGTCGAATCCATCTCGACCGGCTCGCTCGGCCTCGACATCGCGCTCGGCATCGGCGGGCTGCCCCGCGGTCGGGTGGTCGAGATCTATGGGCCTGAGTCCTCCGGCAAGAC
>JBIOVC010000623.1:0-10247 GCA_044867545.1 Hyphomicrobiaceae bacterium
AACTGGCTGCCGGCGCCGAAGGGGCCGTTCAACCTGACGATGCGCCTCTATGCTCCGAAGGCCGATGCCCTCACCGGCAAATGGAACCCGCCGCCGGTCGTGAAGTCGGAGGCGTTCATGGGGCTCACAGGTCCGTAGCCTGGGCCCTCACAGGGCTCACGGAATTGGGGGCGGTCCGATCCCGATCGGGCCGCCCCTGTCGTTGCTGGCGCAAGTCAGCGCCACCGTCGCGCCCGGTATTCGTGGGTAGCGTTGAAGTAAGGTCGCACCCTCGCAGGAAAGTCACCTTGACCACCAACGTGTGATTTGCCGCGAATCAGAGCCGCGCGTAGCCACCACCTCGTGAGCGTCCGAATCGGCATGGTCGAACGATGCCGAGGGAGGCGATCGAATGCCGTACTCGCTCAAGTCACGCCTGACACTGGCTTTCGCAGCATGCGCAACACTGGGCGGAGCCGCCGCGGCGCTTGGCGCGGAGGCCGGCCCACCTCCAATGTCACCCCTTGCGGGCTGGACGGTGACCGCCACGCCCTACAGCTGGCTGACCTGGCTCGACGGTGACACCACGGTCAGGGGACGCACGGCCGAGATCGATGTCGATCCGATCGACGTGCTCGAGCATCTCGATGCAGTACCCTGGATGAGCTACGTCGAGGCGCGCCGGGGGCCGCTGGCCTTCTACAACGATATCGTCTTCGCCGATCTGGGCGTCGACGTAAGCGGCGCCAGAACCTTCGGCGGCGCGACGCTCGACGCGACGCTCGGGCTCGACCTCTCGCTGCTGATTGTCGAGGTTGGGGCCGCATACGAGATCGCCAGATGGTCGTCGGGCGGCGGCGTGAAGGACGCCGACTTTGTGCGTTCGACCGCGATCGATATCTTGGCTGGGGCTAGGTACTGGCGCCAGGAGGGGGATCTGAATCTCGTGGTGACGGGCGCGCTCGAGCTTGACGGGCTGGAGGTCAGCGGGAGCCGCGCAATCGCCCGCTCCGGCTCCGTCGACTGGGTCGACCCGGTGATCGGGGCGCGGGTGCGCCACCAGCTTGCACCGGGCCAAGACCTTCTGCTGCGCGGCGATATCGGCGGCTTCGACGTTGGCAGCACGTTCTCCTGGAACCTGCTCGGCGCCTACAGCTGGCACATCTTCGACCGCGACGGGGTCAGCTACAGCGGCGTTCTCGGTTATCGGCTGCTGAGCGTGGACTACGAGCAGGGTTCCGGCGTCACCAGGTACGAATACGACGTGCTGCAGCATGGACCGCTCACCGGCCTGACCCTGCGCTTCTGACCTGCAGTTGCACGCCCCCAACAGTCATCGAGGCGGAGCGGTAAGTGTTCCCGTGTGCTGCAGCACACGAGAACCACTCACCCCGCTTGCTGACGCGCTCACACCCAGAGGCCTCTTGTTGAGGGGCAGCGTCCGGCGCGGCGTCCGACCACGCCACGCCTAGATAACGGCATAGGGTGAGGGCGTCATCCGGCCTGAACGATCGTCAGCTTTCGATGTCGCCGATCTGCAACCACGCACCCGTGAGCGACGGCGGCCTTAAACGCGCAATGGTGATGCCGGTTCCGGCGCGAGTCGGGTTTATTTGCTATGGATTGTCTGCGTGCCGACGCGCCGAGTTCCCGGCGGCTGCCTGAGACCTACACCGCCTCCGACAGAATTTTCTGCAGCCTCGGATCCTCCACCGCGAAGAACGCGGTCTCTATGCGGGAGCCGACCTCGGGACGCATCAGGAACGCGCCGATCCGCTCGGCAGCGTCCGGGTGCCGCTCGAGGTGTGCCGAGGGCAGGCAGATGTTGCCGAGCTTGCGCGCGATCCTGTAGCGCAGTGCGGCCATGTGGATGGCGGCCGGCGGATCGTCGGCCGTGTCCCACTTCGCCAGCACGCGTTCGAGATCACCTCCGGCCGTTACCACCAACGTCAGCACGTCGGTAAGGTTGAAGTCGAGCCGCCACCCGACCGGCCACCGGGCGAGATCCAGCCGCAACAGGCTTGAGATCATCAGCTCGTCGAAGAAGCGATTGATCACTGCCGACTCCTCCGCCGGCCACGCGGTTCGCCACTCTGCGTACCCGAGCCGGCGCAGGCAGACCGCGAGACCCAGGTTGTCGGGCGGGTCGTTGGCGGCGATCAGCTCGAAATAGCGCGGTAGAAAGTAGCGCAGCTGGCGCGCGGTGTTGTCGTCCCAGTCGTGCGCCGAGTTGGTGTATTCGGCGAGCAGAGTCGCTGGCATCTCACGCAGCGGCGTGCGAGCAAGCTCGAGCGCTGTCGCTTCCGTCATGCACACGTCGCAATGGCAGGCGATGAGCTTGCCGGCGAGCGTATAGCCCGCAAACACGCGGTAGCCGTCGTCCACGCACGCGCGCAGCCCCGGGCTCACGGCGCGCTCAGCCCGACGTCAGCCGCTCGATGTCGGCCCCGCAGCCAGACAGCTTCTCTTCCAGCCGCTCGAAGCCGCGGTCGAGGTGGTAGACGCGGTTGATCATCGTCTCGCCCTCGGCCATCAGCCCGGCGATGACGAGCGAGACCGAGGCGCGGAGGTCCGTCGCCATCACCGGCGCACCCTTGAGTCGGTTCACGCCCTTGACCGTGGCAGTGTCGCCCTGGAGCTGGATGTCGGCGCCGAGCCGGACCAGCTCCTGCACGTGCATGAAGCGGTTCTCGAAGATCGTCTCGCGGATCACGCTGGTGCCGTCTGCCCGTGTCGCCAGCGCCATGATCTGCGCCTGCAGGTCGGTCGGAAAGCCCGGGAACGGCTGCGTCTCGACCGTCACCGGATCGAGCACCGCGCCGTTGCGGGCGATCCTGACGCCGGTCTCCGTCTCCGACACCGTGGCGCCGGTCTCTGCCACCGCCGCGAGCGCCGTCTCGAGCAGCGGCCGCCGCGCGCCCTCGAGCATCACGTCGCCACCCGCAGCCGCGACCGCCATCGCGAACGTGCCGGTCTCGATCCGGTCGGGCAGCACCGTGTGCGTCGCGCCTTCAAGCCGGCTCTTCCCTTCGATGTGGAGCGTCGGGCTGCCGATGCCCTCGATCTTGGCCCCCATCTTGGCGAGGCACTGCGCGACGTCGCCGACCTCGGGCTCCCGCGCCGCGTTCTCGATCACCGTCTCGCCCTGCGCGAGCGAGGCCGCCATCAGCGCCGTATGCGTCGCGCCGACCGAGACCTTGGGGAAGACGATGCGCGCGCCCTTCAAGCCCTTCGGCGCACGAGCGACGACATAGCCACCGTCGATCTCGATCTCCGCGCCGAGCGCCTTGAGCGCCATCAGATGCAGGTCGACGGGCCGCGTGCCGATCGCGCAGCCGCCGGGCATGGAGACACGCGCCTCCCCGGCGCGCGCAACGAGCGGCCCGAGCACCCAGAAGCTCGCCCGCATGCGGGAGACCATGTCGTAGGGCGCAGTGGTATCGACGACATCCCGCGCGGTGAGGTGGAACGTCTCGCCGAGATGTTGGTTTGCCCCCGCGCGCTTCCCGTCGACCGAATGGTCGACACCGTGGTTGCGCAGGATGCGCGCGAGCAGGTTGACGTCGGCGAGGTTCGGCACGTTCTTGAGCGTCAGCCGGTCTGACGTGAGCAGGCTGGCGATCATCAGCGGCAGCGCCGCGTTCTTGGCTCCGGAGATCGCAATCGTGCCGTTGAGCGGCTTGCCTCCGCGGATCCTGATGCGGTCCATGGGTCGGTGCCCTTTGCGTAGAGCGGCGCGGGAAGCCCGTCGGCCGGCGTGAGCGCGCCGGAGACTCGGCGCGGCGGTTCAAGGCGGTTAAAGCCTGAAACCGCCGTTGAGCGCAACAGGAGCCCGATAACGGGTCAGCGCCGCGGCGCCTTGTCCTCGCCGGCTTTCCGGTCGGCGGGCCCGGCTTGCTGAGCGGCACGGGCCTTTGCCTGAGCCTTGCGCCTCTTGAGGTTGGCGCGCAGCGCGGCGGCGAGCCGCTCGTGGCGGGCGTCCACCGCTGGTGCTTGGCGTTTCGGAGTGTTGTCCTTGCTGGCCATCTCGCCCCGCTTCCCGGGCGGACTATCGACCGTTCGGCGTTCCGCTTGCCGATCGGACGACCTTGTGGCAGGGTCCGCGCCGCGCGTCGCGGCGCCTACTCGACACCCACATCGCACGCCGCGAGGCAAGCTGCCGTAGCTCAGTGGTAGAGCACTCCCTTGGTAAGGGAGAGGTCGAGAGTTCAATCCCCTCCGGCAGCACCACCCCGTTCATCCGCCGCCCGGATAGTATTTACTCCGCCGCCTGCTTGACGTGCGGCGCGGCGGCCCGGACATCGGCGTCGACATGGGTCTCGAACGCGACGAAGTTCTTGTTGAACATTTCGACGAGCTTGCGCGCCGTGGTGTCGTAGGCGGCGGCATCCGCCCAGGTGTCGCGCGGATTGAGGATCTTCGGCTCCACCCCTGGCAGCGACGTCGGCACGGTGAAGCCGAATATCGGATCGACCCGCATCGGCTGGTTCTTGAGCGCGCCCGAGAGCGCGGCGTTGAGCAGCACCCGCGTCACCTTGATCGGCATCCGGTGGCCGACGCCGTAGATGCCGCTGGTCCAGCCGGTGTTGACGAGCCAGCAGTCGACATTGTGGCGGGCGATCAGGCTGCGCAGCATGTTGCCGTAGACGCTTGGATGCCGCGGCAGGAACGGATGGCCGAAGCATGTCGAGAACGTCGCCTCCGGCTCGCTCCCCAGGCCCTTCTCCGTCCCCGCGACCTTCGCCGTGTAGCCCGACAGAAAGTGGTACATCGCCTGTGACGGCGTCAGCCTGGCGATCGGGGGAAGCACGCCGAAAGCGTCGGCGGCGAGCATGAAGATGTTCTTCGGATGCCCCGCCATACCCGTCGGGCTCGCGTTGGCTATGAACTCGAGCGGATAGGCCGAGCGCGTGTTCTCGGTGAGCGACTCGTCCTCGTAGTCGGGATCCGCGCTGACCGGCTTCAGCACGACGTTCTCGAGGATAGCGCCGAACCGGTTGGTCGCCGCCCAGATCTCGGGCTCGTTCTTCGCCGAGAGCCTCACGCACTTCGCATAGCAGCCGCCCTCGAAGTTGAACACGCCGCGCTCCGACCATCCGTGCTCGTCATCGCCGATCAGCGCCCGGTTGGGATCGGCCGAGAGAGTGGTCTTGCCGGTGCCGGACAGTCCGAAGAAGAGGGCCGAGTCACCGGCCGGCCCGACGTTCGCCGAGCAGTGCATCGGCAGCACGCCCTGCTGGGGCAGCACCCAGTTCATGAAGGTGAAGACCGACTTCTTCGCCTCGCCCGCGTAGCAGGTGCCGCCGATCAGCACGAGGTAGTTGGTGAAGTCGCAGGCGATCACAGTCTCCGAGCGCACGCCATGCCGCTTCGGGTCGGCGCGGAACTCGGGGAGGTAGACGACCGTGAACTCGGGCGCGAAGCCTTCAAGCTCGGCCGCCTCCGGCCGGCGCAGCAGGTGGCGGATGAAGGCGGCGTGCCATCCGAACTCACAGAACACCCGGCAGTTCACCCGGTGTTGCGGATCGGCGCCGACGTAGAGGTCCTGGACGAACAGCTCGCGCGACTTGGCGTAGGTGAGAAAGTCTTCGAGCAGGTTGGCGAAATTGCCGGGCGTGATCGACTGGTTGTTCTGCCACCAGATTTGCGTTTCCGTGGCGGCGTCGCGGATCGTGAACTTGTCCTTGACCGAGCGGCCGGTGTGCTCGCCGGTCTCGGCGACGAACGCGCCGGTCGATGCGAACCGTCCCTCCGAGCGGCGCGCGGCAAACTCGATCAGCTCGATTGCAGTGTTGTTGTGGTGGATCTTGCCGGCGGCATTCAGCGGAAACGTCTCGGTCGACATCATTCTTCCAATCAGGTTTTCATATTCCCGTTCGCGGCGCGCTTCGACATCGCGAACGAACCATCGCACTCGGGAGTCGGCGCATGGCGGCACCCGAGTCTCACGCCTCAATAACGTGCGAAGCGCGCAATAATCAATCCGGGCAGAGTGTCACCGTCAAGCGGAAGCGGGGGCGCAGCGCACCTTTCGCACTGCACCAAATTCTGCAGGCCTGTCGCGGGATGCCACGGCGCCTGCATGCACAACTTTTGTGCGATAAGTCGGCGGGAAACTCCGTACGCATCCCTTTTGCGACGGTTTCATGAAATGGCCGCCGCGTTCGCGAGACCCATGATCGCGCGCCGGGCCTCATCCGGCGTGCGCACCGGACGCGGAAAGCGGATGCGCAGCGCGGTGTCGCCGGCGGCAAGGTCGAGTCCCTCGGGGTCGATCGCCGTGAGCCGCCAGCCGTCGCCGGAGGTGCCGCCAGCGCCTGCGGCGATTTGCGCGATGAGTCCGGCGCGGCCGGTGTTGAGCTCGGCAACGAGATCGGGCTCTGCCGCGAGCAGCGCCTCGGCCTCGGTGGTCTCAACCAGCAGCTCGGCCGTCTCGAGTGCGACGATCCGGCCGAAGCCGCCGACGAAATGACCGCGCGCGAGCTCGAGCCGGTAGAACGAGAAGTCGGCGAAACCGGCGTACGCTTGCGCCGAGGGATGGCGCGCCAGGAACCGGTTGCGCGCACGTTCATCCTTGATGAGGACGGCCCTGCCGCTCAGGCTGACGCGATTGCCCGCAAGCGCAGCCCCGCCTGGCCCCGTGCCGTCGATCAGCAGGCTTGCGCGCGGGTCCTCCTCGAGGTTGCGCGTATGCAGTGCAAGCCGCGACAGCAGCAGCAGAGGCGTTCCGTCCGCCTCTGTGGCGACCGTGACCAGGCTCACCAGCGGATGGCCGGTTTCCCGGTCGATGGTGCCGAGCGCGCCCTTCCACGCCCGCCTGATGAGCGCCCGCGCGCTGGCCGCGGATTGGGCCCTGTCGCTGGTGTTTTCCATACCCGGTTTTGCCTTGGGCACCGTCCCTGGCTTGCACACGGGCCGTTCAATGCCTATTCAGGCGTCATTCAGCTGCCGGTTGCCAGGGTGATGTTGCCACATTTAGCCCATGTTGGGCACCTAGAGGCGGCAGTAGGGCGATGCGCTGGGGCAAGACCGATATGAAGGAAAAGAGCTCGATCGCGCTGGTCGACGACGAGCGCAACATCCTGACCTCGCTCAGGACTGCGCTCGAGGCCGAAGGCTACAAGGTGCGCACCTACAGCGACGGCGTTGCCGCGCTTGAGGCGCTGACCGAGGAGCCGGCCGATCTCGGTGTGTTCGACATCAAGATGCCGCGCATGGACGGGATGCAGCTCCTGTGCCGGCTCCGTCAGGCGTCCGATATGCCGGTCATCTTCCTCACCTCCAAGGACGAGGAGATCGACGAGCTGTTCGGCCTGAAGATGGGCGCCGACGACTACATCGCAAAGCCCTTCTCGCTCCGCCTCGTGGTCGAGCGCGTCAAGGCCGTGCTGCGCCGCTTCCAGCCGAAGGATGCGGCAGGCGCCCCGCGCGAGGCCGCCCGTGTGCTCGAGCGCGGCAAGCTCCGTCTGGATCCCGAGCGGCACACCTGCCATTGGGACCTGAAGCCGGTGACGCTGACCGTCACCGAGTTCCTGATCTTGCAGGCACTTGCGACCCGTCCGGGCGTGGTCAAGACACGTGACGCGCTGATGGATGCGGCCTATGATGATCAAGTCTATGTCGACGATCGCACGATCGACAGCCACATCAAGCGCCTGCGCAAGAAGTTCAAGCAGGTCGACGACAGCTTCGACGTAATTGAGACGCTGTATGGCGTAGGGTACCGCTTCAAGGAGGCCTAAAGGCCTCGGGCGGGCGGGAGCTTCGGGGGTCGGATGGCATTCGATGCAGAGCGTCCGCGGTCACGGGCCGACGCGTCCGTCGTGCTGCGTGAGCTGCTCCGGCGCGCCAGCGAGCTCGGCGCTCGCGCCGCCGCCGTGCTGCTGCCGGCGCTCAATTGGATCGCCGGCGCGATCGGCCAGTCGGCGATCGTCCGCTTCGTCTCCTCGAGCCTGACGCGCCGCATCATCGTCTCGAACCTGTTCGGCCTGCTGATCCTGCTCGGCGGCTACCTCTACATGAGCCAGTACAAGGGCTGGCTGATCGCCGCCAAACGCGAGAGCCTGCGCGCGCAGGGCGAGATCATCGCCGCGGCGATCGCCGCCAACGCGACGCTCGAGACCGAGCGCATCGTCATCGATCCCGACCGGCTTCCAGAGCCCGGCAGTCAGTCGAGGCCCTTCCAGGACAACGACGGCTTTGCCGCGCTCGAGCTGTCGATCCGGCCGGAGAAGGTGACGCCCGTTCTGCGCAAGCTGATGCAGAACACGACGATCCGCGCCCGCCTCTACGACCGCACCGGCAAGCTCATCACCGACTCTGCCGAGATCCTGACCAAGGGGCAGATCTCGGCGCCGAGAGGACCCAGTCCCGCCGCCGACGTGCGTCCCAAGACCAAGAACCTCTGGACGCGGATGACGGAGTATTTCTTCAGCTCCGACCTGCCGGTCTACAAAGAGATCGGCAGCGCCAACGGCAACTTCTATCCGGAAGTGCGCGCGGCCATGACCGGCACCGCGACACCGATGCTGCTGCTCAACGAGGAAGGCCAGCAGATCGTCTCCTACGCCGTGCCGATCCATCGCGCGCGCGCCGTCCACGGCGTGCTGCTGCTGTCGACCGAGCCCGGCGAGATCGACGAGATCCTCGATGAGGAGCAGTACGCGCTGCTGAAGGTCGGCCTGCTCGCGCTGCTGGCAACGATCGCCGCCTCGCTGCTGCTCGCGCAGACGGTGGCGGGTCCCATGCGCCGCCTCTCCGCCGCCGCCGAGAACGTGAGCCGCAACATCAACGCCCGCCAGGACCTGCCGGACTTTTCGAGCCGCAAGGACGAGGTCGGCCAGATGGCGGAGGCGTTCGTTGCGATGACGAGCTCGCTCTACCGCCGGATCGAGGCGAGCGAGAAGTTCGCCGCCGACGTCGCTCACGAATTGAAGAACCCGCTGACCGCCGCGCGCTCGACCGCCGAGTCCCTCGCCTACGCCAAGACCGATGAGCAGCGCGTCCAGCTCGTGCAGCAGATCCAGCTCGAGCTGAAGCGCCTGAACCGGCTGATCAGCGATGTCTCGAACGCGTCCAGGCTCGATGCCGAGCTCGCCTTTCAGGAGACCGAGCCGATCGAGCTCACCGCAATGCTGTCGGGCATCGTCACCACCTTCCGCGACATCGTGGACTCCGACACCCTCGAGCTGAAGTTCGAGAAGCAGCGCGGCGCCGGCCCACCCGACTTCGTCGTCAAAGGCCACGAAGGCCGGCTCTGGCAGCTCGTCACCAACCTGATGGACAACGCCGTGTCCTTCTCGCCCGAGCGCGGCACCGTGATGCTCAGGATTCGCCGCGACGGAGCGACGGTCGAGTTCGCAGTCGAGGACGAGGGGCCGGGCATCGAGCCCGACAAGCTCGAGACGATCTTCGAGCGCTTCTATACGTACCGCCCGACCGCCAACAGCAGCCGCGGCAGCAACTCCGGCCTCGGGCTGTCGATCTCGCGCGAGATCGTGCTCGCCCACGGCGGCGAGATCTGGGCCGAGAACCGATACCCGCCGGGGCGCGCGCCGGGCACGGCTCCGGTCGGCGCCCGCTTCATCGTCAGGCTGCCCGCGGCCCGGCCGGCGGCTGCCGCCCGCTCGCGCGGCGCGCGTCACATTGGCCGGCGTGTCTGAGCTCATCCACGGCACCGCCATCTCCATCACGGGAAAGGCTGTCCTGATCCGTGGCCCCTCGGGCTCGGGCAAGTCCGACCTCGCTTTGCGCTGCATCACGGCGGCGCCGAGCCCGCTGCTGGGTACGCCGGCGCTGCTCATAGCCGACGATCAGGTGCTCGCCACGCGGCAAGGGGAGCGGGTGCTGCTGCGCGCGCCTGACGCAATCGGCGGCCGGCTGGAGGTCAGGGGCATCGGCGTCGTCGCCCTGCCCTTCGTCAGCGACGTCGAGCTTGCCCTCATCATCGACCTGGTCCCCTCCGGTGCCATGGCCCGCTTGCCGGATCCGCGTCTGCCCGTTGAAATTATTGGAATTTTTGTGCCCGCCGTCGACCTCGACGCGACTGAGGTCTCAGCGCCGCAAAAGCTGTTCCTGGCGCTCAGGCAGGCCCTCGGACCGGGCCTGGCCGGCGCCGTCTGACGCCTTTCCCGCCGACCCGGGTCGCCAGCCGCGCTTTCCCCATCCCGAAGGAACCGGCTGCTGCCCCCTTGCAGCGAGCCCCGACACTTGCCATTCATGGCCGGCGCCAAAGGGGGGGCGGTCGAAGCAGGCGCGTGGCGCCGAAC
>JBIOVC010000624.1:0-9168 GCA_044867545.1 Hyphomicrobiaceae bacterium
TGCTCGGCGCTGGCGTCATGCTTGGCCTTCGCATGCCTAGCGCCACGGTCGACAATGTCGACACGACAAACCAGCGGCAGTGGTTGGAGATCGTGACGCAACCAAGCTATCTCGTAGCACTCTACGCAGCCGCCACGGGGTTCGGGGTGATGATCCTTGCGATGACTGCGACGCCGATCGCCATGACACATCACCATCACGAGCTCTCCACGGCTGCGACGGTCATTCAGTTGCACGTCCTTGGCATGTTTCTTCCGTCGTTCGTCACGGGATCGTTGATCGCCCGCTTTGGTGTCCTGCGAATCATGCTTGCCGGTGTCGCACTGCTCAGTGCGCACGTCCTGCTGACTTGGACCGGTACGGGGTTCGGCTCTTTCGCAAGCGCATTGGTGTTTCTCGGCGTCGGCTGGAATTTTCTCTATATCGGTGGGACGACCTTGCTGACGACGACTTACAGCCCCGCTGAGAAAAGCCGAGCTCAAGCGACCAACGACATGACGATTTTCGCCGTCGGGCTTGCCTGCTCGTTCGGCGCCGGTGGACTGCTTGAAGCGTTGGGCTGGCAGACGCTGAACGCGATGCTGCTCCCCTGGCTCGCCACCGCTGCGCTCCTGCTGATCTGGTTCGGCGTCAGAACGGAACGTGCGCAACGGGAAGCCAAAGCGTACTAGCCGCGCAGGCAGCGCGCCTGTCACCCGAACGGCAGCTGCCGCCGTGCGTGCGGCAGCGTCGGGGAAACCTCTCAACCACTGTACCTGCGATAGCGCGCACTCCAGCAGGACGACGATGTCGGCCATGTAGCGCACGCTGTACGAGCCGTTGAAGTATCGCAGGTCGCGCCGCTGAAGCGCTTCGAGCCGCTGCTGGGCGTCTTGGAGGCGACCGAGAAACAGCTCGGCTATGCCGAGGTGCACTTCGCCCTCGGGGAGGATGGAAGGATCGTCTGCGGCAGCTACTGAGGCGAAGGTCTCTATTGTACGCATTCCAGCATCGTGCTCGCCCGTGAAGAGTTCATATGCTGCGATCAACATCAGGCAGCGATGGCGGTAATCGGTGTCGCCGATCTGATTGGCGATCTCCCATGCCCGTCGCAACGCATCCATCGCCTGGGGCATGAGGCCACGCGTGATCATCGTGGAGCCGCCGAGCCACAGCTTGAACTTCATCTCGAACGCCGTCCCGGCGAGTCCTGCGGCGTCGAGCTCCTCGACCGCCCGCGAGACATGAACATGGCACTCTTCAATGAGCGAGAAATGATTCCAGAGCAGCAGCCCTGCGACCGTCAGGCGGATTCGCAGTGACCGGTCCGCCTCGTCCCGGCCGGCCCAGGCGAGCGCGACACGCAGATCGTCGACGACGTGGCCGTAGGCGGCCCCCCATTCGCGGGCAGGACGCTGCGACCACTCGCTCCCGGCCTGCTCGAGCACCGTGCAGACATGCTCCGCGTGCCGGCGGCGGACCGTCTGGTCCTCGCCGCTGACCCGCAGGCGTTCGACGCAATAGGCGCGCGTCGTCTCCAGTAGGCGGTAGCTGACGGCCTCGGCGTTGGTATCCATCGCCAGCAGCGACTTCGCGGCAAGCTGGGCAAGCGCATCCACCACCTCGGCGGGGCTGCCGTTCGACACGGCCGCTGCTCCGTCGCCTCGTGCTCCGGAAGGAGGCTGTAGCTCCAGTCGAGCGTTGCCAGGAGCGATTGCTGCCTCGGCGGCGCGCCGGGCGGGCCGAGATTGAGGAGCCGGAAACTGTCGTCCAGCATTTGCAGGATCTGCGCCGGAGAGAACGCGGCCGTTTGCGTTGCGGCAAGCTCGATGGCGAGCGCGTTGCCGTCGAGCCGCCGGCAGATTTCCGCCACCGCCGGGGCGGCGGCATCCGTCAGCCGGTATCCCGCCCGCTCGGCGGCGCGCGTCGCGAACAATTCGACCGCGGGAAACTTGCGCGCCTCGTCCGCCGCGGGCCTCTCGCTGGGGTCGCATTCCAGCCCGCGCAGGCGGTACACGCGCTCGCCGCGGATCCTGAGGGGCTCGCGGCTCGTCGCGAGGATGCGCACGTCATCGAGGTGGCGGGCGAGCCGATCCACGGCAGCGGCCACGGCAGGCAGAAGGTGCTCGCAATTGTCGAACAGCAGGACGTTGTGCTGCTCCTTCAACGCGTGCACGACGCTCGACAGCGGGTCCCCGCCCGTCACACCGAGGCCGAGCGCGTGGGCGATCGCCGTCGGCACGAACTGCGGATCGCCGATCGTCGCAAGGTCGACGAACGCGGCACCGTCGGCGCGCTCCTTGGCCACCGCATGGGTTGCCGCGATCGCGACTGTCGTCTTGCCGATGCCGCCGGCGCCGACAATCGATACGATCCTCGACTCCTCCAGATCGCGCAGAATGGCCTCGATCGCACCCGTCCTGCCAAAGATGCGCGCTGTTCCCGGTGGCAGACTTTGGCTGCCCGCCGTCGCTGCGGCCGAGGCGCTTGCCTCGCCGGCCGGTTGGGTTGCCTGAACCGGTGCGATAAATCGGTAGCCACGGCCTGTCACCGTCGCGATGTACCTGGCCGCGCCTGGATCATCGCCGAGGGCCCGTCGCAAGGCGGCGACATTGACCTTGAGGTTGCTCTCGTCGACGACAATGTTTGGCCAACCACGTGCCAGCAACTCGCGTTTGTCCACGAGCTCGCCTGGTCGCTCGACCAGTGCCGTCAGAATATCCAGCGCGCGGTTTCCGATCCGGACCGGCACCTCGCCTTTGAGGAGCAGCTGTCGCTCGGGAACCAGCACGAACGGTCCGAAGGCAAAGGACCGCGGAGCTCTCTCCGCGAGGTCGCCCGTCACAAGCCCCTCCTTCCGACCAACGCCCCTTCTAGGTGAACAAATCATGAATAGCACGCAGCTGATCTGCACGGAAACGGGAAACGTCGGCGATCCGTGTGCTGCGCTATACCGCTTTTAACTGCGCTTAACTCGCCAGAGGCACCACGCCGGAGCATGGTTCCATCTGCCGGTCCACGACTCGTCTGGTCTACATGCCGGGAGGCCGCATGTTGCAGGTTCATGGTGATCAGAAATATCAGGCCAGCACGCTGCTCGGCGGCGCAGCCGAATGGGACGCGCTGCGCATCGAGCACCGGCAGATCGGGCCCGGCGCCCAGAATTGCGTGCGGCCGGAGTGCACCGAGCTCGTCTACATCCTGTCGGGTCGGGCGAAGGTGCGGCGCACGGGCGACGGGCAGACGCAGGAAGGCATCGCGCGGCCGGGCACGAGCTGGCTGGTCCCGGCCGGCACGCACGAAACCCTGCTCGAGCTCGACGGCTCAACCGAATGCCTCATGATTTTCTTGCCTGACAGGTTGCTCGAAGCCAGCGCCCTCGGCGACTACGATATCGATCTCGGCCAAACCAAACTGGCCTATGCGGGCGGATTCGCCGACGCCACGCTGGCGCAGATCAGCACCGCTTTGCACAGTCTCCTCGGCCGCGACGCCCAGCCCATGGATCGCGTCTTCGCGGACGGCTTGCGCACCGCGCTCGCGGCACATCTCATCGGCAATTACACCGTTGATCGCTGGCGGCCGTCAGCGCGGGCACCCTCGCTGGATGTAAGGCGCCTGCAGCGGGTGCTCGATTTCATGGAAGCGAGCCTGGCGGACGATATTTCGCTCGAAGACCTTGCTCGCGAGGCATGTCTCAGCCCCTACCATTTCTCACGCCTATTCCACGAGGCGACCGGGATGCCTCCCCACCGGTACCTCGTCGAGCGTCGCATCCGGGCAGCGCAAAAGATGCTCTTGTGCGAGCAGGCGTCGATAACGGAAGTCGCGCTCGACACCGGCTTTGGATCCCAAGCCAGCTTCACGCGTGCCTTTCGCAAGGTCACGGGAACGACCCCCAGCCAGTATCGCGAGCAGTGCCGCGCCGATCGTGCAATCCCGCAATGGCGCTCGGCAACGCCCGTAGAATAGCAATTTCCGCGCGCAGCTTCGCAAGAACTGGAAATACTCGCACGCATCCCCTCCCTACAAGCAGCATGTCGGGTTCGAAGTGCTCGATCGCTCGACCCGGCAATCAAGGGAGTTGAGAATGAGGCTGCAGGAAAAAGTGGTGTTGGTGAGCGGAGCGGCGAGCGGGATCGGCTATGCCGTCTGCGAGCTGTTCGCCAAGGAAGGCGCGACCGTATTTGCAAGCGATATCGCGTCTCCCAAGGAGCCCTATCCAAAGGGCATCGAAGCGATCACGCTCGATGTCACCAGCGAGGAAGACTGGGAAGCCGCGGTCGACGCCGTCATCGAGAACAGCGGCCGCCTCGACGTGCTGATCAACAATGCCGGCATCATTGCCTACGAGCCGTTGCACGGGCTGGACGTCAGCCAGTGGCAGAGGCTGATCGCAGTCGATCAGACCGGCGTGTTCCTCGGCATGCGTGAGGCGGTGCGTGTGATGCGGCGGCAGAAATCGGGATCGATCGTCAACATCTCGTCGATCTGGGGCAGTGCCGCGGTCGCGGGCGCGCATTCCTATCACGCCGCCAAGGGCGCGGTCCGCAACATGTCGAAGAACGCGGCCATGACGTATGTCGCCGACGGGATCCGCGTCAATTCCGTGCATCCGGGCTTCATTCACACGCCCCTGACCGACGCACAGGCACCCGCTCTCAACGACACCGTCATCGCCTCGACGCCGATGAAGCGCGGCGGCAAGCCGATCGAGGTCGCCTATGGCTGCCTTTTCCTCGCTTCTGACGAGGCGAGCTACGTCACCGGCGCGGAACTGGTGATCGATGGCGGCTACCTCGCCCAATAGCGGCCGGGTTCAACGATCTGGAGGCTTTGCGTGTCGATCGTCCGAAGGACCGCCGCTGGCGTCGGTCTCGTGTTGGCGGGACTTGTCGCCTACCTGTGCTTCTGGCCCGTTCCCGCACAGCCCGTGTCGTGGCCTGCCCCGACGCCGCCCGGCCATGTCGGCCCTCATGCGCCCAACACGCGGTTGTCCAACCTTCGCAAGATCGCAATTGGGTCGGAATTCGGCCCGGAGCACATCGCGATCGGACCGGACGGCAAGCTGTACGTGGCGATGACGAGCGGCTCCGTCTTGCGCATGGATGCCGATGGCGCAAACCAGCAAGTCTTCGCAAATACTGGCGGGCGCGTACTCGGCATCGACTTCGACGCCCAGGGCCAGATGGTTGCCGCGGACGCGATGAAGGGGCTCCTCGCCATCGCCGCCGACGGGCGCGTGAGCGTAATGGCCGACCGCGTAAGCGCCGATGATCCGATCGGCTACGCCAACTCGCTCGTCGTGGCACCGGACGGAACGATCTATCTCACCGATTCCTCCACGCGCTTCCTGCCTGGGAAATGGGGCGGCACCTACGAAGCGAGCGTGTTCGACGTTCTGGAGCAATCCGCGTCGGGTCGCGTGCTCGCCTATGATCCAGCGACCGCAAGCACCCGCGTCGTGGCGCACGGAATTTCCTTCGCCAATGGCGTAGCTCTGCTCTCCGACGGGCGCACGCTCGTCGTAAGCGAGACGGGTCGCTACCGCGTTTGGAAGATCGACGGCCAAGCGCGCAACGTGAACGTGCAAAGTGGCTCGCCGCAGGCGGCTGTGCTGCTCGACAATCTACCGGGCTATCCGGACAATTTGATGCGCGGACGTGATGGCCGCATCTGGGTCGGGCTGTTCAGGCCGCGCAACCCCGCCGCCGACAGTCTCGCGCAAAGGCCGTTCCTACGCACGGTGCTCCTCAGGCTTCCCCGGTTTCTCCTGCCGACCGGCAAGCCATACGGGCACGTGTTCGCCATCGACGAGACCGGCCGCGTCGTCGAGGACTTGCAGGACCCGAGCGGCGCCTATCCAGAAACGACGGGCGCCACTGAAACTGTGGATCGCCTTTACATCCACAGCCTGCACGCGCCCACGATCGGCTGGGCGCAGCGATGACGCAGGCGCACGAACCTCGATCCGCTCGTCCGCCCGGACGTATGCGAGGCGACCACCCAGTAGGTTGGCGAGCAGTTCGATGATGGCGCAAGAAGAAGCCGACGTCGTCGTGATCGGATCCGGGATCGGCGGACTGACCGCCGCCCGCATGCTCGCCGAGTTCGGCAGAAAGCGCGTTCTCGTCCTTGAGCAGCACTACACGCTCGGTGGCATGATGCACGAGTTCACCAGGGACGGGCGGTATCACTTCGGAACCGGCGTGCATTACCTGACCGCAGGACCCGGCCAAGTGTTGCACTACCTTGCGGACGGGCGGGTGCAATACCAGCGCTTGCCCGACGACTACGACATTCTTCACTTCCCGGGCTTTGATTTTACCGTTCCCGCGTCGGTGACCGAGTTTCGAGCCCGACTCAAGGACCGATTCCCGGCAGAAGCCGGCTCGGTCGATCGTTTTTTCGCCACCGCGCGCAAGGCTGCGCGAGGCCTGACGGCACGCAACATCGTGTCGTCGCTTTCCCCTGTCATCCGAACGGTTGCGCTCCCCGTCATCGAACGGCTCTATCCGGACACCTTTCGCGCGATCAAGGACGTCGTTGCGCGCCACTTCCGGGATCCGGCGCTCAGAGCCATCGTCTCGGCGCGCTGGGGGCTGTTCGGGCCGCCGCCGGCGACAAGCGCCTTCGGCAACCATGCCATCGTCGCCCTGCTGTCGTTCATGGAAGGCGCCACGCATCCCGTCGGCGGCCCGAAGGAGCTGAGCCGCGCCATCATCGAAGGTCTCGAGCGCCGCGGCGTAGGGTTGCGCCCGCGTCAGCGCGTTCACGACATCATTGTCGAAAACGGTCGCGCCGCCGGCGTCATCGTCGAGGACCGAATAACGAGTCAGCGCTACAGGTTGCCGGCGCCGTGCGTCGTGTCGGCGGTCGGCGCTCGTAACACGTGCGCCCTGCTCGAACCCGCTTACGCCAGGCCGTGGGAGCGGGAGCTGGCGAAACTGCCGAAGGAGCTCGCCACGCTCCTCCTGTTCATCGGGCTCGACAGGTCGCCCGCGGCCTTGGGTCTTGGCGGCGAGAACCACTGGTTCATGCCGGACATCGACGACGATCGGGGCATCTCGCGGCCGCTCGGCGAGGGCATTCTCTTCGTGTCGTTCAGCTCGCTCAACAATCCGGCTGCCCGCGCCCACACCGTCGAGGTGATGCAGTTCGTCGATCCGGAGATGTTCCGGGATTGGTTCGAGACCGAGGCAGCCGCCCGGCCGCACAGCTACGGCAAGCTCAAGGCGGATGTGACGGAGCGGCTGATCGACCGCCTCGATTCGCGATGGCCGGGCCTCAAGGCCAGCGTCGCCTTCGCTGAGCTGGGGACGCCTCTCTCATTCATGACCTACCAGAACAGTGTCCACGGCGCCTTCTATGGCCTTGCCTCCACCCCGGAGCGCCTGCGTTCGCCCATTGCGCCGTGCCGCACGGATATCAAGGGGCTCTATCTGTCCGGGCAGGATGCATGGGGCCCCGGCATCGAGGCCGCTCTGTGGGGTGGCATCATGGTGGCGAACGCTGTCTTGAGCAGGCCGCAGACCAGGAAGATGTGGCAGTCGATACGCTCGCGGCCGGCAACGCCCGATCCGTCCGCGCCGTGGCGGGGCTACATGCGGGTCTCGCGAATCGAGCCCTGACGCCGTCGATCAAGCGGATACGCTTCGAGCCGTTTCACGGTGGTGCGCTGCCTTTCCGCTTCAGCGCCGGCCAGTACGTCAAGCTGGAGCTGCCCATCGCCGGCGACACGATCGAGCGCGCCTATTCGATTTCGAGCCCGCCCGGCGAGCGGCGCTTCATCGAGGTTGCCGTGAAGCGGGAAGAGCATGGGCTCGGCTCGACCTTCCTGCACGAGGAGCTTGCAGCCGGCGAGGCGTTGCGGCTGAGCGCGCCGTTCGGCGAATTCAGCGTCGACGCGGCGCGCGATATCGGCGCGGGGCGCCTGCTGCTCATCGCCGGAGGGGTCGGCATGACCCCGATCATCGGCGTCCTCGCCGCCGCGGCGGATGCGGCATATCCGGGACCGATCACCCTGCTGGCCTCGTTCCGCTCCGAGGCCGAGGTGGTGTTTCGCGACGGTTCAGGCGGCGGAGCCGGTCTGGCTCGGCCGCTTTAATCTGAGCACGTCTGTTCAGCGAACTTTCTGGGCGCAAGAATTGCGCGGCCAGCGGCTCGCAACGAAAGAGTACCCTTCGGCAGAGCGGCGAGTGCGAGAAAGCAATCGGGCTCAAAAGAAAAGCAATATTTGGAAAGTGTGCCGGCGTGTTTGTGAGTACCTCCATGAGTGTCGCCCACTCAGTGCTCTGGAGAGCCTCATGAAACAACCCAGCCCCTCGCAGCAGAAGCGTGGCTTCAACATTCATGCATTCGTATTCGTAGCCACCATGGCGTTGCTGGTGGCCATCAATCTGTCGAAAGGCGAGCCCTACTGGATACTGTGGGTGCTGTTCGGCTGGGGGATCGGTCTCCTTGCGCATTGGTGGTTCGTACTGGGTCCCGGTAAGGCCGAAACCACCTGAGCCGACATTCCATTCCGCTATCGGGAGCGCCGGCTCGAACAAAACTGTCCCTGCCTGCTCATCTGATCGCGGCAACGATGGGTCAGTCGCCCGTTGATGCCGTGCCCGGCCGCGGCGCGAACCGCCGGACTTGGGGGAAGCTGTGAACATAGCCTATGCGTATTCGGACTACGTTCGCGTCCTTCGGTTGTGGGTTGCCAACCCCCTGCAAGTGGCTGCAGTCGCCCCCTCGGGTGGCTCGCTTGCTGCGCGTTTTCGCGTGTCTCGGTTCGTGAGCGCGGTCGCTGTACCTCACACAGCGGACGTGATCGGGTACGTGGGTATTGTTGCCGATCACCTCCGGTCGAAAGTCCGCTTCTGTATAAGGCCCGAAATCCACAGGCAGTGATGGCGGATCGGCCTGAATTTTGACTCATCGAGCGGGGTCGCGCTGGTGGGGGCAATGCGTGGCGCCGATTCGCAGCATGACCGCCGTCACGCCAAAAGGGACGGCCGAGCAACCCCGCCCCTCACGAGCCTCAGAGAATGACCACACAGCGGATCGTCCGACAGGCGAGACGTGATCGAAGGCGAGCAGCTTGCGCCGATCAATGATCAGATGTAAGAAGCTCGCCTCATTCAACCTGGCGACGTTCAACCGAGGAGGAGACCAGCCGTGAGTCCACTACCGCGCTCGACA
>JBIOVC010000625.1:0-2370 GCA_044867545.1 Hyphomicrobiaceae bacterium
GCCGGGCGAGAGGTGATCCTCTCCGGCGGTGCGTTCAACTCGCCGCAGCTCCTGATGCTATCCGGGATCGGGCCCGCGGATCACTTGCGCGACTTCGGCATCAAGCCCCGCGCCGACCTGCCCGTCGGCCACAACCTGCAGGACCATCTTGGCGCGCAGTTGTGGTTCAGCCGGATCGAGCCCGGCCCGTTCCGCGATAACCTGCGTCTCGACCGCATCGCCTTCAGCATGGCCCGCGCGTATCTGACCGGCACCGGTCCCGCCACAGTGCCGCCGGGCGGATTGCAGGCCTTCGTCAAGCTGCGGTCGGAAAGCAAGGTCCCCGAGATCCAGTTCCTGTTTCGCGGCGCGCCGGTGAACGCCGACTACTGGTTCCCGCGCATCAAGCCGGCCTACGAGGACGGTTTCGGCATCCGCCCGGTGGTGCTCCATCCCGAAAGCCGCGGCGAGGTCAAGCTCGCCTCCGACCGCCCGCTCGAACCGGTCCGCATCGTGCCGAACTTCTTCTTCGAGCCCGGCGATCTCGCGACCCTGCGCGAAGGCTTCAAGCGCGCGCGGGAGGTCGCCTACGAAGGTCCGCTCGGCGCCTATCGCGGCCCCGAGACCGCACCGGGATTCGACGTCAAGACCGACGCCGAGATCGACACCTGGCTGAGGCACGTGACGATCACGGCGCACCATCCGGCCGGCACCTGCCCGATGGGATCGGGGCCGGAGGCCGTCGTCGACCCGAGCCTGAAGGTGCGGGGCGTGGAGGGCCTGCGCGTGGTCGATGCCTCGGTGATGCCGGACCTCGTCTCCGGAAACATCAATGCGCCGGTGATGATGATCGCCGAGAAGGCGGCCGACATGATCCGCGGGCTGCCCCCGCTGCCGCCGGTGGCGGAGGTCGCGACGATCACTGCCGGTGGTAGGGGTGCCCGGCCAGGATCGTGACGGCGCGGTAGAGCTGCTCGGCGAGCACGATGCGGGCGAGCCCGTGCGGCAGCGTCATCTGGCTGACAGACAGCACCAAGTCGGCTGCATCCCGCATCGCCGCGCCATGGCCATCCGGCCCGCCGATCAGGAATGCGGCGATACCCAGAGAGCGGTCGCGTGCATCACCGATGGCCTTGGCGAATGCGGCGCTCGAAAGCTGCCGCCCGCGCTCATCGAGCACGACCTTGAAGTCCGCGGCGTCGCACTTGGCCAGAAGACGCTGGGCCTCCTCGTCGGCGCGCGCCTTGGCGCTCCCGGCGCGGCTCTCGGGGATCTCGATGAGGTCGAGCGGCCCGATGCCAACGCTCCGGCCAGCCGGCGCGATCCGCTCCGCATAGCGCTGATAGAGCTGACGCTCAGGACCGTCCTTGAGCCGGCCGACCGCGCCGATCAGAAGACGCATCGGCTCCCTTCTGCGCGAGCGGAGACCGTCAGTGTGCCGGTACCTCGCTCGGCCGGTCCGCCGACCACATGCGCTCGAGCTTGTAGAACTCGCGCACCTCGGGCCGGAACACGTGGACGATCACGTCGCCGGCATCGAGCAGCACCCAGTCGCAAGATTCCAGTCCCTCGATGCGTACCCTGGGCACGCCGAGCTGCTTCACCTTGCGCTGCACTTGTTCGGCAATGGCCCCCACGTGGCGGTCCGAGCGTCCGGTAGCCACCACCATGAAGTCGGCCATGCTCGACTTGCCCTTGAGGTCGATCGTGACCACCTCCTCGGCCTTGGCTTCGTCGAGCCATGCGGTGATGTGGTCGAGAACGGACTCCGAGCTCATCTCATCCGAGACGTGCTCGGTCGCAGGCACGCCCTTTCGGGCGCCCTCAAGAGCAGATCGCATCGTGTGGTGAATGACCTTTCGTCATGAACCCGATTGGGTTGAGGCACCTGGGTACGACGATATTGCCCCGATTCCATGACAGCAAATGCGTAGGCAACACGCCGTCCCGCACCGTTAATACATAAGCGAGTCCAATCCTCAATTGCAACCTTCCTTCTCGCGGAATTTCGATCTGTGGTTGCAGGGAGCACCCTCAGCGCCCGCGGGCCGCGCGGAGCTGCGTCGATGAGAGGTGGGAAAGGGGGCCGGTGAGCAGCGTCCAGGCCGGCGGCTTCCGGAAGGCGAGTCGCCCCGCCCGGGCCTCCGGGACGTGCGCCCGGCGGAGTGCATGGGCCGCGGGCGAGGCGAGCCCCTTTAGCCGCCATCCGGGACGGTCGACGACCGCGATCGGCATGCTGGCCGCGATTGCGCGCCAGTGCTGCCAGCGGTGGAAGCTCGCGAGATTGTCCGCCCCCATGACCCAGATGAAGCGGACGCCGGGAAAGCGGAACTTGAGGAAGGCGAGCGTCACTGCCGTGTAAGGGGTACGCAATGCCTCCTCGAAGCCGGT
>JBIOVC010000626.1:0-4112 GCA_044867545.1 Hyphomicrobiaceae bacterium
TCAGTGCACACGCCGATGTACCAGGGCACGTCGCCCATCGGATACGGGATCTTGAAGTAGGCCGGGTTGTAGATCACCGGTGTCGCGATCTGCTGGACGGCCGCGTCGGCGAGCCGCGCCCCGAAGCCCTTGTCGGCGCCTTTGGCCGGAGTCGAGCTGTCGGCAAACGCAAGGCCGCCGGAAAGACAGATCGCCAACAGAGCCGCCGCAAACCGAACCCGACGCATCCAAACCCCAACCCCCTCGACCCCCACACGGCGGCCGATCCTATACGTAAAGTGATCACCATTCCTTGGCCGAATGTGGATCACCCCGCAACTCTCCGTTTCATCCTGCGCGAGGAAGGCCGATCGCTTCCCGCACACGCTCCGGTGACCAGCCCTGGGCGCGCAGCGATCTGAGCGACGTATCGCGCGCACTTTTGGCGAGCTTGCGTCCGGTCTCGTCGGTGATCAGCCGGTGATGATGGTAGAGCGGCTCGGGCAGATCGAGCAGCACCTGCAGCAGCCGGTGAAGACCCGTGGCTGCGTAGAGGTCGAGCCCGCGCGTGACGTGGGTGATACCCTGCCGCGCGTCGTCGACAACAACGGCAAGATGATAGCTCGCCGGGATGTCCTTGCGCACGATCACCGCGTCGCCCCAGCGCTCGGGCTCGGCACTGACCTCGCGGCCGCGGCCATCGGCATCGATCTCGGTGAAGGTCAGCGGCCTGCCGCCGAGATTGCGCCGCGCTAGCTTCAGTGCGCGCTCCATGTCGAGCCGCAACGCGAACCGCTCGCCGCGGCTTTGCCGCCTTGCGACGTCTTCAGCGGACAGTGTCTTGTGCAGGCCCGGATAGAGCGGCGCTCCATCGGGATCGACCGCGTCTGGGCGGGACAGCGTTGTGGCCGCTATTTCGCCACGTGTCGCGAAGCAGGGGTAGAGGAGCCCCTGCTCCTCCAGTCGCCGTGCGACCGCGCCATAGACCGCGAAGTGCTCCGACTGGCGCAGCACCGGTTCCTCCCAGCGGATGACGAGCCAGGCGAGGTCATCGAGGATGCCGGCGATCAGCTCGGGCCGGCACCTCGTGATGTCGATATCCTCGATCCTGACCAGGAAGCGGCCGCCGAGCCGGCGCGCCAACTCGAAGCCGACGAGCGCCGAGAGCGCGTGGCCGATGTGCAGCTCGCCGTTCGGGCTCGGCGCAAAACGGAGGACGGGCGCTGCACTCATTCTGCCCACTCACTGGCAGGCGCCGTCCTCGCCGGCGCCCGGCCGATAGCTGCGATGGATCGCCTCGACGACAGGGTCCCAGCGGCGCCGCTCGGAGATCGGATACATCATCTGCCACCCGTAGATATAGCGGCCGTCGCACACGAAGTTGACGCGCTCGTAGAACATTTGATCGCCCTTGATGCCGGACAGCACGAACCAGCTCTGGCGAACCGGCGCATAGTCGAACCTGGCCCTGCGGTACGTCTCTCTCATCACAAACTCGCGGTAGGACTTGAGCGTCTCGCCCGTCTCGTTGACGCCCGCCGCCACCAGCAGGCGAGCCTGCCCGTCGCGCGAGACCCACGATCCCCCGGCCTCCGCGTTGTCCGGAGTTTCTTGAACAATCAGCTCGCTGGGAACGCTCAGCGAAAAGCCGAACCGCTCGTTGCGGTAGTCGATCGGGCCAGTCTGGGCCGCGGTGCCGCCGGCCGCAGCCCAAGCCAGCAGCAGCGTGCCGAGGGCGAGCTGGAAAAATCGGTGCGTCATGGTGGCGCCTCGCATCTGGGTGCGGCCAAACGCGGACCATAAGTGTAGTCCGCGCGGTCAGGAAGCCGGCGGTGGCTTGGCTTGAAATTCTCCAGTGTATCGCTGCGCTAGCTACGTGCGACTCGCGAAGAAGTTTCACGGCGTGCCGAGCACACTTCGTGACCTCGGCAAGGCACATCGCGCGCCGGCGCTCCGCAGCGGGCGTGTTGCCCAGGTGGCGATTCAGCGTGCGGAAGCAATTGCTTCAGGACGCACCGCGAAGCGCGTATCATGGTGTTTGAAGACCCGACTTTTGCTGGTTCACTGCAGAGCGGCCTATGCGGGGATCACTGCGCCTCGTGTCGTTCAACATCCTCGAAGGGTTGCGGCCGCTCGGGAGCACCGAGACGGAGCATCGCCTCCTGGATCGTCAACGGGTCGAGGCTGCAAAGACGGTCGTCTCTGACCTCGACCCCGATATTCTGGTCCTTAACGAGGCGCTCTTCTGTCGTGTGCACGCCGGCAGGAAGGTAGACTATGCGAGCCTCTTTGCGTTTCCCTATGAAGCTGCTGCGCTATATGACGGCGCCTGGGGCAACGCGATATTGAGCAGACACCCGATCGCGCGGTCCCAGGAGCTGCGCATCTATAACCGCGGCGGCCTCACTGCTGTCATCGCCACCCCAGTAGGTCAACTGACAGTAGCATCCTATCATCCACACCCGCATCGCTACCCGGATAACAAGGCACTCGACTTCATGGAGTTGGTTGCCGGCCTAGCCGGGCCGTTGATCGTCTGCGGCGACCTCAATTGCATCAGTCCCGAGGACGGCGTCGATCGCCACCAGCTGATCGAGGCGTTTCGAAGCTTTTCGAGCGATCCCGAGCGGGCTGTTGACCAGTTCATTGACAGTGGCAAAGAAGTTTTTGCTGCCCTGAGCAAGTTCGGTCTGACCGATGCGGTCCCACTGGCGGGACGGCGCTACTCCATTCCGACTGACCTCATCAATCTGGACAAGCGATCAGGAATCCGCATCGACCACGTCTTGGCCAACAATTGGATCGAGGTAACCACCGGCGAGGTGGTGCACAGCTCGGCCACCAACCGGGCGAGCGACCATCATCCGGTCATGGTGGAGTTTCGGATAAGACCAGCCTGATCGAGCCGCCGCCTCCACCCCTGACACCCCGCCTACCTACTCCTCGGGCCTGTCGAGCGTTTCGATGACATCGGCTATGGTCGCGCCCTGTACAATCTTCCGCCCGGAAAGTCACGTCCCATGGGAAAGCTTCGGCCTGCCGCTCGCACGCGTGTCGACGCGCGCATCATCGAGACCGAGCGGGACATCCGCGCCGGCGTGCGCGCGCTGCGCCGCAAATGCAAGGTCATGCGCCGCGTCCACGATGCGGCAGGCGATCCGCCCTTGCGGCGTCAGCCCGCGGGACTTGAAGGGCTCGCGCGCGTGGTCGTGTCCCAGCAGCTCTCGACCGCCAGCGCCGCCGCGATCTGGGGCCGCGTCGCCGCCGCCGTAGCGCCGATCAGCGCCACGAGACTGCTCGCGGTACGGGACGCTACCCTGCAGTCAGCCGGACTTTCACGGCCGAAGATCAAGACGCTGCGCGCACTTGCCACCGCGGCAAAGGACGGGCTCGACTTCGAGGCCCTCGCGACCGCGAAGGACGAGGAAATCCATGCGGCGTTGCGCGCGATCAATGGCATCGGGCCATGGAGCGCCGACATCTACCTGATGTTCTGTCTGGGCCGCGCCGACGCCTTCGCTGCCGGCGACCTTGCGCTGCAGGTTGCGGCCCAGCACGCCTTCGAGCAGAAACAGCGGCCGGGCCCGGACGAGTTGCTCGAGCTTGCCGAGTGCTGGCGTCCGTGGCGCGGCATCGCCGCCCGGCTGCTGTGGGCCTACTATCCCGTCATCAAACGGTCGGCGCTGCGCACTCCGGTATGACAGTATGGCGATGAAAGAGCTCGATGGTCCGCGGCGCGAGCCTCGCGACGGTTCTGCCCGGAGCCTCGTCGTGCTGCTCCACGGCTATGGCGCGAATGGCGAAGACCTGATCGGCCTTGCCGACGCCTGGCGGGCTCTCCTGCCGCAGACGGCATTCGTTTCGCCGAACGCGCCGGAGCCGCTGCCCTTCGCCGGTGCGGCCGGCTACCAGTGGTTCCCTTTGACTTTCCGCGATCCCGCCGAGTACATCCGCGGCGCCATCGCCGTCGCGCCCCCGCTCCACCGCTTTCTCGATCGGGAGTTGTCGCGCTACCGCATCGATGCGAAGCGCTTGGCCCTGGTCGGTTTCAGCCAGGGCACGATGATGGCGCTCCATGTCGGCTTGCGACGCAAGACCGCGCCGGCCGCGGTCGTCGGCTTCTCGGGCGTGAT
>JBIOVC010000627.1:0-2709 GCA_044867545.1 Hyphomicrobiaceae bacterium
GCGGCAGCTTGTTGCCGGTCAGTCCGCACCAGATCACCTTGGGGATCACGCGGTGCAGAAGCTGGCCCGGGCAATAGGCGTTCGACGGGCGGATGATGTTCATCGGGAACTTCTGGAAGCGGTGCACGGAGACGAGATACAAGTCGAAGGCGACCTTAGAGGCGGCATAGGGGCTCGATGGCTTGATCGGCTCGTCCTCCTTGGCTGGATGGTCGACCGCGCCGTACATCTCGGACGTGCCGATCTGGATGAAGCGCTTGAGCCAGTCCCGCTTCATCAGCTCCTCGGCGAGGCGGGCCAGCGCCATGGAGTTGGTCTCGAAGAAGCGCCAGGAGTGCTTCCAGGAGACGGCACCTTCGCCCTGTGCGGCGAAGTTGACGATGATCTCCGGCTTCTCGCGGTCGAGCAGTTCGAGCAGCAGGTCGAGCTCGTAGGTGATATGGCGCGCGTGATAGGCGTAGCCCTTGCGCTTCTCGATGCCGAGCGAGAACGGCTCCGGCCGCAGCGGGTTGCGGCCGATGCCGATCACCTTCCTCGGGTCGGAGTGATCCAGAAGATAGAGCGCTGCGTGGATCCCGAAGGAGCCGCCGCCGCCCAGGATTGCGTACGTCTTGCCGCTCATTCCCGCCCCTATTCGATGATCGTCCAGCAATAGTCGCCGGTGTAACCGGCTTCGGCGAACAGCTCGATCCAGCCCCGGGGATGGTCGTGGAACTCGGCGGTGAGGACCCAGGACTCGAAAATCCGCTTCTGCTCGGGCGTCAGATAGGAGTCGACACGGACGAAGGCGCGCCCGCGCGACAGCCGCTGAATTTCCTGGAGCGCCGCCTTGGCGCGATCGCGCGGGAAGTTGTGCACCGTGTCGATGGAGAGAACGCACGCGAAGCTGCCGTCGGGGAAGGGCAGCCGGTCGCCGGAGCCCAGATGCAAGCGCCCGATCACATCCGGGTGGCAGTCCTTCAGCGCGTACTCGGAGATGTCGAGGCCGAACGCTTCGAGCCCCGGCACCGCGTCGAGCAGGTCCTTGACCAGGAAGCCCTTGGCGCAGCCGACGTCGAGCACGCGGTCGCCGGCCTTTAGGTCGAAGTATGCCGCGATGTCGCGCGCAACCGGCTGCCAGCGGCCGTCGTACTTGTAGCCGCCGTAGCCGTACTGGCGCGGCCCGTCGAAATACATCTCGCCGTACTGCCTGGAGATGCGGATCACCTCCGGGTCCTTGGCTTCCCGGCGCGCCTCGATGTTGCGCTTCGTTTTCGGCAGCGCGCTCAGGAGATTGATCTCGCGTCCCATCAGGCGGCCTTGGACGTGGCGGCATGCACCTTCGCAAGCCCATCGGGCGCGGCGGTGTAGATGAAGTCGGGGAAGGCGGCGTAGGTTGCGGACGCGTCGAAGGCCCGATAGCCGTTATGCGGCATGGGCCCTCGGCGCGGCGCCCGCTCGATGCGCGTCTTGCCTCGATGCAGCGCGGTGCAGATCTCGGCGATCTCGCGGAAGGAGATAACCTCGCCGGTCGCGGCGTTCAGCGATCCCGTTGAGCGGTGCAGGAGCATGCGTACGGCGAGCTCGGCGACGTCCTCGACCCACACGTGATCGCGGCGCTCCTCGCCGTTGCCGAACAGCACGATCGGCTTACCCTCGGCGGCAAGGCGGCGGAAGCGGTTCGGGCCATAGCCGTTGTGCCGGTCGTCGGCGCCGTAGATGAGTGTGGGGCGCAACGTGGCAAAGGGCATATCGCCGGCGGCCTCGGCGAACATCAGCTCGCGCGTCAGGTGCATGATGCCGTGGAGCGAGGCCGGCGACCGGCAGGAGGATTCGGTCAGTGGCAAGTCCCTGTCGGCGAACACGGCGTCGGAGCCGATGTTGAGGAGATGCGCGACGGGCCTGCGGCGCAGCGCTCCCGCGATTGCCTCGATCAGCACGACGTTGTCACGCAGCATGGTGGGCGTCCTGACGGGCGCGATGGCGGCAGCTGCGACTACGGCATCTCCTGACCGCAAGGTCTCTGCCAGCCGCTCGGCCGCGTCGGGCGCGAGCAGGTCGACCTCACGGCGTGTCAGGGTGAGCGTGGCGATCCCCCGCGCGCGCAGGTTGCGCAGGACGGCGGCGCCAACGAAGCCGCCGGCGCCGATGACGACGACGCGCTCTGGCGGCGTCGGGCCGGCGTTCAGATGCTCAAGCACGCGACCTCTCCCGCGGCTTGGTCTCCGGGTCGGCGAGAAGCGGCGGCATGCCGAGCGTGTAGTGGGCGAGCCCGGCGGCCTCGGCGGTCTCCGGGTCGAGCACGCGATACGGATCGATGACGAGGCGTCCGGGCAGCGCTGCGGCGATGTCGGCTGGCGCGATGGCCCGGTACTGGGGCCACGGCGTCATGATCATCAGGGCGTCTGCTCCGCGCAGCGCTGCCATGGGATCGGGCGCGGCGACGGTGCGGGCATGGCCTGCGCTCTCGGCCGGCACTACGGGATCGTGCAGGACGAAGCGTACGCTCGGGAGTTGCTGCAGTGTGGCGATCGACGGCGAGTTCCTGATCGAGTGGGTGTTCTCCTTGTAGGCAAGCCCCCACACAGCGACCAGCGGATCGAGGGTCCTCGCAAGGATGGCTTGGCGCAGCGTGCGCAAAGCCCAGTCGCG
Organism: Hyphomicrobiaceae bacterium; assembly: GCA_044867545.1. Lineage (GTDB taxonomy): Bacteria > Pseudomonadota > Alphaproteobacteria > Rhizobiales > Hyphomicrobiaceae > DATLZB01. The sequence continues at coordinate 2,632 of JBIOVC010000627.1, forward strand.
GCAATGGCGGCTGTTGGCAAGCGAGGCGCGCACGATGCCGGCATCGGTTCCATGCCGCTCGGACAGGCGGATGACGGT